>CAJWJW010000041.1 GCA_913041775.1 uncultured Flavobacteriales bacterium | reverse complement strand
CCCCACCTTGGCAAGGTGATGCTCTACCCCTGAGCTACACTCGCAATCTTACTCTATTTACAAGAGCGATGCAAATATAAGTACTTTTCATAAACCGCAAAATAAAAATAAGAGAATTTAATCATGTTTTTTCAAGTCACTAAGCACCAATCATTTTCTTAATTTCATTAAGCTTTAATAGTGCCTCTACAGGGGTTAAAGTATTAATATCGGTTCTTATTATCTCGTCCTTTATCCTTTCTAAAGCTGGATCGTCTAGTTTAAAAAAGCTCAATTGCATATCAGACTCAATACTAATGGTCTTTGCCTTACTAGTAAGCTGTTCCGAAGAGTGCGATTTTTCTAGGTGTGAGAGAATATCGTTTGCTCTGCTAATAAGAGAATTAGGCATACCAGCCATTTTCGCTACATGAATCCCAAAACTATGAGCAGAACCTCCAGGCTTGAGCTTACGAAGGAATAGTATTTTTTTATCTACCTCCTTCACTGCAACATTAAAGTTCTTTATCCTATCAAAACTCTCACTCATTTCGTTGAGCTCATGGTAATGAGTTGCAAATAGGGTTTTAGCTTTAAATTTATTCTCATGGAGATACTCAGCAATAGCCCAAGCAATAGAAATACCATCGTAAGTGCTGGTTCCTCTACCAATTTCATCTAGAAGAATTAAACTCCTATGAGATACATTGTTTAAGATACTAGCTGTCTCATTCATTTCTACCATAAAGGTAGACTCTCCTAGAGATATATTATCGGATGCTCCTACCCTAGTAAATATTTTATCGACAATTCCTATAGAAGCTGCTTTTGCAGGAACAAAAGAGCCCATTTGAGCCATAAGGACAATTAAAGCTGTTTGTCTTAATAGTGCAGACTTACCAGACATATTGGGTCCGGTAATCATAATAATCTGCTGTGTATCATTATCCAAATACACATCATTCGAAACATAAGACTCTCCTATAGGAAGCTGCTTTTCTATTACAGGATGACGACCATCTTTTATATTTAAAGAAAAACTATCGTCTAAAACTGGTTTTGAGTAATTGTTTTGAAAAGCAATTTTAGCGAAAGACAACAACACATCTACTCGAGCAATTAACTGAGAATTACGTTGTACAACCTGCACGTAATCCATTAAATAAGCAACCAAATCATTAAATAAACCTTCCTCTAGTGCTACTATTTTATCATTAGCACTTAATATTTTTACTTCCAATTCTTTTAATTCCTCCGTTATATAACGCTCTGCATTAACTAAGGTTTGTTTGCGAATCCATTCTACTGGAACTTTATCTTTGTGAGAGTTCCTAACCTCTAAATAAAAGCCGAACACATTATTAAAGGCAATCTTCAAAGAAGGAATTCCTGAAGCTTGAGACTCTCGAACTCTTATTTGCTCTAAATGTTCTTTAGCTGAAGTTGATAAAGCTCTAAGCTCATCGAGTTCAGCAGATACACCATCAGCAATCACATTCCCTTTTACAATTTGTACAGGTGCTTCATCTTTTAACTCATTTTCAATTTTACTGCTTACTAAGTCACATGGATTAAGTTGTGCAGCTAAAGCCTTTAAACTTTTATTTCCAGACTTCTTACAGTATTCTACAACAGGTATTAAAGCTTTTAAAGCTCTTTTCAATTGTACAACTTCACGAGGGCAAATTCTAGCCGTAGCCACTTTAGATATTAATCGCTCTAAATCGCCCATATATTTAATCTGTAAAGAGAGCTCATCAGATACATCACTAGTCTGGGTAAAGTATTCAACAATGTTTAAACGATCTTGTATAGCCTTCTGTTCTTTTAGAGGTAGTACCAACCATCTTCGAAGCATACGAGCACCCATAGGAGACGTCGTTTGATCTAAAACATTAAGTAAAGAAACGCCATTAATACCTGTAGATTGAATTAATTCTAAATTTCGAATTGTAAAATTGTCCATCCACACAAATAGATCTTCTTCAATTCTATTAATAGCCGAAATATGGCTAATCTTATTATGTTGCGTTTCTTTTAAATAGTGAAGTGCTGCACCTGCAGCAATAATTCCTAAATCCAATTCATCAACCCCAAAACCTTTAAGAGACTTTGTTCCAAAATGATTGAGTAATAGATCTTCTGTATACGTACGGCTAAACACCCAATCTTCTAGAATGAAGGTGAAAAAGCTATCTGAAAATCTGCGAGAAAACTCTGCCTTGTGTTGCTTTTGATAAATAACTTCTGAAGGAGAAAAGCTCTGTAAAAGTTTATTTACATAATCCCAAGAACCCTCTGCTGCAAGAAACTCTCCTGTAGAAACATCTAAGAAAGCTATTCCGGCGCTATCCTTTTCCATGTGGATGGATGCCAAGAAATTATTAGATCTTATATCTAATATTTTATCATTGTAAGAAACTCCAGGAGTCACTAATTCGGTTACACCTCTTTTAACTATATTTTTAGTTAATTTAGGATCTTCTAGTTGATCGCAAATTGCAACTCTACAACCAGAACGTACAAGTTTGGGTAGGTAAGTATCTAAAGAATGATGTGGAAAACCAGCTAATTCAATTTTAGAACTACCATTGGCCCTACTTGTTAAAACAATACCTAGAATTCTAGCTGCTCTTATAGCATCTTCACCAAAGGTTTCATAAAAATCTCCTACACGAAACAATAATATGGCGTCAGGATATTTCGCCTTAATCCCATTGTATTGAGTCATCAATGGAGTTTCCTTCTTTTTTTTAACTGTTTTAGCCAAGGGTATTGCTATTATAATGGTTAATTTGCATTCGTTTTGAACAAAGGACTAAGATATTAATTCTGTACGACTAGCGGATGAGAAAATTAAAAAATAGCGAACTAAATAGACTTAGTGTTGATGAGTTTAAGCAGGTAGAAAAACTACCCATAATTGTGGTACTAGACAATATTAGGAGTCTGAATAATATAGGTTCAGTTTTTCGTACTTCGGATGCATTCTTATTAGAGAAAATCTACTTGTGTGGAATTACTGCACAACCACCAAATAGAGACATTCATAAAACAGCACTAGGTGCAACAGAGTCTGTTGAATGGGAATACATGGATAACACTATAGAATGTGTTACTAAATTACAATCTGAAGGCAATTATTGCTTAGCAATAGAGCAAGCTAAGAACAGTGTAATGCTTAATAAATTCGATGGGTCAAAATACCCTAAAATAGCAGTTTTTTTTGGAAATGAAGTAAAAGGAGTACAACAGGAAGTAATTGACAAATGTGACAATTGTATAGAGATTCCTCAGCTAGGAACAAAACATTCATTAAACGTTGCAGTTAGTGCGGGTATTGTACTTTGGGAGATGTCTAGAGGTTTTAGATCTTAGCATTAGAAGAAACTCACTCCAAGCATAAAAAATAGATATAAAAAAAAGGCTTCCATATGGAAGCCTTTTTTTTTATATCTATTAACTGTAAAACTACTCAATTACGAATTCAACACGACGGTTCATTCTAGTTAAGTTGTTTGAAATAACTTGACCATCAGCAGTAGTCTCTGTAACTTTCACAGATTCGTTTGCTAAAGGTGCATCTTCACCTTTAGAAGAAGCAGTTAAACGAGAAGCATCAATACTAAACATAGAAGATAAAGCATCTACAACAGCATTTGCTCTACGTAAAGCAATTTTATGGTTATTTGCAGAATTACCTACAGCATCAGCATAACCGATAACGTTTAATTTATATTTTGGGTTAGCTTGTAACAATGAAGCTACAGCAGCTAGTCTTTCGTAATTAGCGTAAGAAACTTTAGCAGAGTTAAAGTCGAAGTAAACAGCAGGCATAAATGCACCTTTAGCACCTCTAATCTCTTTACCTTGGAAGTTTACAGTAGCACCAGACTCAGTGTTTGGCTCAACATCAAGAGAGTTAGCTACTCCATCTTTATCACTATCTAGCTCACGACCATTAGCATCAACTTGAACACCACGAGCAGTAAATGGATCTTCATCAGCATAATCAGCTATTCCATCCATATCTACATCTAAAGCATTTCCTTTACCGTCAACAGCAACACCTTCTGGAGTATTGTTATCTCCATCAAAAGCATCAGCGACACCATCACCATCAGTATCGTTAGAAAGACCTTCGATTTCTGTTTTCACAGTAGCAATATCTCCATACATAGCGTCTAATGGGTTATTCCATTCTACAGCAACTTCTTTTTTAGTAAATCTATAATTAACGCCTACGCTTGAAATTAAGTGAGTAGATATATCATCTCCTGTAAAAGGAGTAGACCCAATAGCTGCAGAAAGATCTAAATCAATATTGTTATTGAATGCGTATTTCAATCCAGTTCCGACAATAGGTATAACTGCTCTGCCAATATCAAAGGACATTACACTAACACCACCAGAAAAATAAATCTTGGCACTTGAAGAAGATCCAACAGAAAGGTTTGCTAAATTAATAAGTCCTTTAAGAGTTAATGCATTAAAGTCTAAAGATTCTGCTTCATTTGATAAAGCACCACTTAAAACACCTGCTTGAAGTCCTATTACAGCATTAATTTGTTTAGTATAAGTTAAGCCAAAAGATAAATCCATATTGCTGTCTGCAGAAATATATCTCAGTGCCCCAAAATTTACACCAACAGATGCATTGTCTAACACTAAGCCCTTAAGGCCTCCGTCTTGAGCAAAAGCACTTGTTGTAACAAACAAAGATGCTAGAGCTAGGTTCTTTAAGTTAATCATGTGTTTAATTTTAGGATTTAATTATCTAAGTCGTTAATTAAGTGACGCTCTATCGTTCGATAGGCCGAAGCAAATATAAGAAATTGCACTTAACTACAAGTTTATTCTATGCATTCCTTTATGGTGTTTTTTATTTAGACACCTTATTATTAAATTAAAGTCTTCATCAGAGCTCACAAAATCGAGTTTAGTGGTATTTATCAATAAGATAGGGAAACCATCTTCTTGGTTCATGAATGCGATATAACTCTTTTGTATCTTATCTAAATAGGAATCCTCAATTTTCATTTCATATGCTCTACCTCTATTTTTAATATTCTCTTGTAAACGATCTATATCCGAATACAAATAAATATAAAGATTAGGCTTGGGTAGTTTTTGATGAATGATTGAAAATAGATTCTTGTACAAAGAGAATTCATCTTCAGGAAGATTAATTTCAGCAAAGATTAAGGACTTGGATAAATAATAATCAGAGATAATTGTTTCGTGAAATAGATCTTGGGTATTTAGCTCCTTTTTTAATTGGTTGTATCTCTCAGCTAAAAAAGACAATTCCAAAGGGAAAGCATACTTCTCAGGATCGGCGTAAAACTTTGGTAGAAAAGGGTTTTCAGAAAAGGCTTCGTAAAAAGGCCTAGCATTTATATGAGCGGATAATTTAGTCACCAAGGATGTTTTCCCGGAGCCTATATTTCCTTCAACGACTATATAAGGATATGCTTCCATATAATTTTATTTCAGACTGGTCTACGCATTTTAAAAGCAATTCACTCATTCGGATTTGCATTGATTCATGGATCCAATTGGGTGCAATATCAACTAAAGGTTGAAGCACAAACTTTCTTAAACTCATCCGTGGATGTGGTACCTCAAGTTTCGGATGTTCAATAATCAAACCTTCAATAAGAATAATGTCTAAATCTATTTCTCTAGCTTCATAAGAAGAATTTGTCGTTCTCAATCTACCTAAGCTATTTTCAATATTTAATAGAGCATCCATTAATTTAATAGGCTCAATATCTGTATCCAAGCAAATTACATTATTCAAATAAGCATCGTCTTCATAACCCCAAGAAGGAGACTCGTAGATCGGAGAAATTGCAATTACTTCGCCCAAAAGATTTAGGATTTGAAGAATCGCTTCTTCTAAATTCAGTTTTCGGTTTCCTTTGTTGGAACCTAAGCTTATTAAAACTTTATTCTTCATAAAACGACTTAGCTAACTGCTCTTAGTTGTCTTAATTTTTTATGAGACAATTTTTCTTCGGCGTATGCTTTGGTAATTACAAATTCTTTTTCTTCAGAAGATGGGAATTCGAACATTGCATCTACCATAATAGCTTCACAAATAGAACGCAATCCTCTTGCTCCCAACTTAAACTCTTCTGCTTTGTCTACAATTAACTCGTAAACATGGTCTTCTATTTTGAGTGTAACATCATCCATTGCAAACAATTTTATATACTGTTTGATTAATGAGTTTTTGGGCTCTGTAAGAATAGCTCTAAGCGCCTTTTTATCTAAAGGATTTAAATGTGTAAGTACAGGTAAACGACCAATTAACTCTGGGATAATACCAAAACTTTTCACATCTTGGGGAGAAATATATTGCAACAAATTGGTTTCATCTACTTGCTCGTCTGTAGCATTTCCAAACCCGAGTGCATTGGTATTTAATCTATTTCTGATGTGACGCTCGATTCCATCAAATGCTCCACCGCAAATAAATAAAATATTTTTTGTGTTTACTTTTATATACTTTTGATCTGGATGCTTACGACCTCCTTGTGGAGGAACATTAACAACAGTTCCTTCTAGAAGTTTTAGCATTGCTTGTTGCACTCCTTCACCAGAAACATCTCTTGTAATAGAAGGATTGTCACTTTTACGTGCAATTTTATCTATTTCGTCGATAAATACAATTCCGCGTTCGGCAAGTTCAACATCAAAATCGCACGCTTGTAATAAACGCGATAGAATACCTTCGACATCCTCTCCAACATAACCAGCTTCTGTAAGAACAGTTGCATCTACTATTGTGAAAGGAACATTGAGCATTTTGGCAATAGAACGAGCCAAAAGAGTTTTTCCGGTTCCCGTTTTACCAACCATGATGATATTCGATTTTTCAATTTCTACCTCCTGATCTTTTGAACCTTCTTGCAACAATCTTTTATAGTGATTGTAAACGGCTACAGCTAGAACTTTTTTAGCATGATCCTGCCCAATCACAAATCCATCTAAGTGTTCTTTTATTTCAATGGGTTTTAATAGCGTTAAATCTTCTTCAAGATTTTCGCGCGTTGTATGCTCCATTTCTTCTGTGATAATATCGTGTGCCTGACTAATACACAAATTACATATATGACCAGTAGTACCAGCAATTAAAACATCTGTCTCTTGCTTACTACGTCCACAAAATGAACAATTAGTTCCTTGATCTTCCATAATCGAATATCTATTAAGCTATATTAGAGCTTGTTCTATAAAGTTCCATCTCTAAGCTCCGCTTTTAGCTGGTGCTCTAAAGATTTAAATATTTTCAAAATAGCCTTGTCTACCACTTTGTCAGTAAGTGTTTTTTCTTCATCTCTAAACAAAAAACTTAAAGCATAGGATTTTTTTCCTTCTGCAACTTTATCGCCTTGATAAACATCAAATAGGCTCACCTCTTTTAATAAGTGTTTATCTGTACGTAAAGCAATACTTTGCAATTCGGAGAACAATACTTCATTATCTACTAATAAAGCCAAATCTCTTCGTACTTCAGGGAATTTAGAAACCTCCTTATACTTGGTTTTTTGGTCTATTAACAATTCGAGTATTGCATCCCAATTTATATCGGCATAGAATACTTCTTGTTTTATACCACTAGATTTTAGTATCGATGTGCGAACAGAACCAACTTCTAAAACTTTCTTTTTTCTAATTTTATAAGCTAAACCTTGAGAGAATAGGTCTGACTGTATTGGATTAACAGAAATACCCGTATTTAAGCCTAGTCTTTGAAGTAGTTTCTCTACGATACCTTTAAGGTAAAAGAAGTCTACTTTATCTTTAGATGAACTCCAGCTAGCTTCGTGTTTTTTTCCACTAAGCCAAAGAGCTAAACGGCGCTCCTCGTGATAATCATCTCCAAATTTATTGTAGGTTTTCCCGAATTCATAGAGAAAAACATCCGATACTTTTCTGTTTATATTATAAGCCAGACTCTCTAACCCACCAAACAATAAGCTTTGTCTCATAGCATTTAAGTCCTGACTTAAAGGATTTAGCAACACAACCTGCGCTTCTTTCTTAAAAGAATCTATACCATCGGTAAACGAAGCCTTCGTAAGAGAGTTACACATACCTTCGTGAAAACCATTTGAAGTTAAAAGTTCAGAAACTCGTTCTTGAACCTTATGAGCATCAGGCTTAGGATTGATAGATAAAGAGGCATTAATACGCCCAGTCATACCTATATTATTATAGCCATAAATACGGAGTATCTCTTCTATTACATCAACTTCTCTTTGGACATCTGCACGGTAAGGTGGAACAGACAAAAGCAATTTCTCGTCTGATTCCTCGAGTATATCAATTTCTAAATTAGCGAGTATTTCTTTGATAGTATCTCTATTTAAAGCTTGACCAATTAAACGATCGCATTTATCGTAAGAGAAATCAACTTTAAAATGTTCTATTGGGTTTGGGTAAATATCTACTAAATCGGAACTTATAGAACCGCCTGCAATTTGCTTAATTAATAAAGCCGCACGTTTAAGAGCCCAAACAACTGTATTAGGGTTTACACTTCTTTCGAAACGGAAAGATGCATCGGTATTTAATGCGTGGTGTTTGGCAGTTTTACGAACTGAAATAGGATTAAAATATGCCGCTTCTAAAAAGATTGAAGTCGTACTTGAACTCACTCCCGATTCTAAACCTCCAAAAACACCAGCAATGGACATTGCATGCTCTGAGTTGCAAATCATTAAATCTTCTGCATTCAATTTACGTTCAACTTCATCTAATGAAGTGAATATAGTATCTTGATTAGTGGTTTTAACCGTGATTTTATTGCCTTTTATTTTAGCTGCATCAAAAGCATGTAATGGATTTCCTGTTTCGTGTAAAACATAGTTTGTAATATCAACTATATTATTTACATGACTTAAACCCAAAGCTTCTAACCTTTTACGCAACCATTCTGGAGATTCGGCTACCGTAATATCTGAAATTGTAAGTCCAGCATAACGTGGGCACAATTCCGAATCTGTAACGGTTACATCTATAGTGAGATTTGTATTGTCAATTTTAAACGCTTCTAAAGTTGGCCTACACAATTCTAATTTTGTTCCATGAGCAGCCAATCCAGCACGTAAATCTAAAGCAACGCCTAAATGACCCATTGCATCGGAGCGATTAGGAGTTAAACCAATTTCAAAAACGGTATCTGATTCTAATTTGAAATATTCGCTCGCAGGAGTTCCATTTTTAGTGTCGGGATTTAAAACCATAATTCCATCATGCTCACCACCCAAACCAATTTCGTCCGAGCCACAAATCATACCCAATGAAACTTCACCACGAATCTTACCTTTTTTAATTTTAAACGACTCGCCCTTATCATCGTATAAAAGTGTTCCTACTATAGCCACAACAACTTTTTGGCCAGCTTCTATATTTGGAGCACCACAAACTATCTCTAAGATTTCAGAACCTACATCTACAGTAGTCTTTCGAAGTCTATCGGCATTAGGATGTTGTTCGCAAGTAAGTACTTCA
>CAJWJW010000040.1 GCA_913041775.1 uncultured Flavobacteriales bacterium | reverse complement strand
AGTAAGAAATCTCGATAAACTTGTTTACCGAAAGGCCTTTTTGTAGCGGTTTAAACTTGGTGTAAAACTCTAGGAATTCGGTTAAGTACATTTCATTAATCAATTCATAATAAGGAGCAGCGAAAGTAATGTGTTCCGGCCAATTCTCTATTTCTATAAATTGGTCGTTTAGCTTTAGTGTTTGCTTTCCTTCTGAAGGAGTTAAGAAACTTGAAATTAATTTTAGTAATGTAGACTTACCCGAACCATTAGCTCCCATAATTACATAGGTACCTGGAATTTGAAATGTGTAAGATACATTTCTGAAAATCCAATCCTTTTGAAATTTCTTTGCAATATTTACTAAACTTAAGCTCACTATTTCGCTCCGTATCCTTTCATAATTCCTCTTTGTGAAGAACGAATGAAACTTGTAATCTCGTCTCTTTCTTTACTAGCAGGAAAGTCCGTGTCTATAACTTCTAAAGCCTGAGATATATTATTATTCGACTGAAATACCTGTCTGTAAATGTTTTGAATTTCAGAAATTTTTTCTGAGCTAAAACCTCTTCTACGTAATCCGATAGAATTTATTCCTACAAATGAAACGGGTTCTTTTGCTGCTTTTACATACGGCGGTATATCTTTCCGAATCAAAGATCCACCAGAAATCATAGCGTGTGCACCAATAGTAACAAACTGATGAACGGCAGATAATCCACCTAAAATTGCATAATCGCCAAGGGTTACATGACCTCCAATTGCTACATTGTTTACAATTATACAATGGTCTCCAATTACACAGTCATGTGCAATATGAGCATAGGCCATTAAAAGACAATTAGCGCCAACAACAGTTTTTCCGGAAGCGTCTGTACCTCTATTGATAGTAACACACTCTCTAATTGTTGTGTTGTCTCCTATAATTACCAAGCTATCTTCGCCGCCAAATTTTAAATCTTGTGGAATCGCAGAGATTACTGCACCCGGAAAAATTCTACAATTTTTACCAATTCGAGCACCTTCCATTATTGTTACGTTAGATCCGATCCAAGTTCCTTCTCCAATTTCAACATTTTTATAGATGGTAGCAAAAGGTTCAATAACTACATTTTGAGCTATTTTAGATTCTGGGTGTATGTATGCTAGTGGTTGATTCATCTTAATTCTTTTTTGCTATTTGTGCCATTAACTCACCTTCCATCACAACTTTATTTCCGACAAAGGCACGACCAAACATATGGCAAATTCCTCTACGGATTGGGCTTACTAATTCTAATTCAAAAATTAGTGTATCTCCAGGGAGTACTTTGTGCTTAAACTTTACCTTATCTATCTTCATAAAATAGGTTAAGTAGTTCTCAGGATCTGGGACAGTATTAAGAATTAAAATCCCTCCTACTTGCGCCATGGCTTCTATTTGGAGTACCCCAGGCATTACAGGAGCTCCAGGGAAATGTCCATTGAAAAAATCTTCATTCATAGTCACATTTTTCAATCCAACTACTCTACTTTCTCCAAGCTCTAAAATTTTATCCACTAATAAAAAGGGTGGTCTATGTGGCAGCGTGTCCATAATTTGATGGATATCCATTACTGGAGTCGCATTTTGGTCGTAAGCTGGAGGTAGGTTCTTTTGTTTTTTCATCACTTCTTTCATAAGCTTAGCAAAGGTAGTGTTTGCCCCATGCCCTGGTTTGTGTGCTATAATTTTTCCTTTTATTGGTGCTCCAACGAGCATTAAATCTCCAACAACATCAAGTAATTTATGTCGTGCAGCTTCATCTTCATGTCTTAAAGACAGATTGTTTAAATAACCATCTTTACAAACACCTATTGTATCTTTCTTAAAAATAGAAGCTAACCTGTTTAGTTCTTTTTCTTCTACTTTGTCTTCCACATAAACAATCGCATTGCTAAGGTCTCCGCCCTTAATTAATCCGTGCTTAAGTAGTAGCTCTAGTTCATGCAAGAAGCAAAATGTACGTGCATCAGCATATTCTGCCTCGAAATCATTTAGTGATTTCAATTCTGTTTCTTGAAATCCTAATACTTTAGAATCGTAGTCAATACTTACCGAAACACTAAATTCATCTGCAGGGAATGCTTGTATTTTCACCCCTGTTTCTCGGTCCTCATAACAGATTTCTTCTCTTACAACAAAGTACTTACGCATCGCATTTTGCGCAAGCGGTACGGCCTCTTTCAGAACCTTTATAAACTGTATAGAGCTACCATCTAAAATTGGAGGCTCTTCACCATTTATTTCAATTAGTAAATTGTCAAGCTTTAGTCCAGCACAAGCGGCAAGAATGTGTTCTATAGTTTGGAGTTTAGCTCCTTTTTTGTCAAGAGTTGTTCCTCTGTCTGTCTCTGTAACATACTTAGCATCGGCTTCAATAATAGGCTGCCCTTCTAGGTCAACTCTTTTAAATCTAATCCCATGATCTACTGGCGCAGATTTAAAAGTAAGTGTTACCTCTTGACCTGTGTGTAGTCCAATACCACTGATGCTAACCTCCTGTTTTATAGTGTGTTGTTGATCCATTTATTATTTGCTAAGCTGTTTTTCTAATGTCTCAATTCTAGCTACAATTTTAGGGAGTTTCCTAAAGTAGATATACGATCGTTGAAAATCTTTTATATCAAAGGCTAAAGGCCCTTGTAAAATTTTACCTTCTATTTTAACATCTGCTGCTATACCAGTTTTTCCTGCTACTTTAACATTGTTAGCAACCGTAAGATGACCAGCAATTGCAACTTGACCACCTATCATACAGTTCTTTCCTACCCTACTAGAACCAGCAATAGCCGTTTGAGATGCTATAACTGTATTCTCACCAATTTCTACATTATGGGCAATTTGGATAAGGTTGTCTAACTTCACCCCTTTGTGTATTATGGTAGAACCCATTGTAGCTCTATCGATACAAGTATTAGCACCAATTTCAACACCTTCTTTAATAATAACATTTCCAATTTGTGGAATTTTATCATAAGTGTTGCTTGTGTTAGGTGCGAATCCAAATCCATCTGCTCCTATAACTGCACCTGCATGAATAGTGCTATTCTTTTCAATGTCACAGTTTTCGTAAATTTTCACTCCTGCGTAAATAGTGCAATTAGCACCAATATGAACATTGTCTCCAATATAACAGTTGGGGTAAATTTTTACTTTATCGCCTAATTGTACATTTTTACCAATATATGCAAAAGCTCCGATATAAATATCTGCTCCAATTTTAGAGCTATGGTCAATATAACTAGGTACTTCAATGCCTACTTTCTCATTTTGTAAATCTTCTACTATTCGCATTAATCGGGCAAAAGAAGCATAGGCATCTTTTACTCGTATCAGCGTTGTAGTAAATGGTTTTTCAGGAATAAATGTATTATTTACTATAACTACCGAAGATTTGCTGTCATACAGGTACTCATTGTATTTTGGATTCGCTAAAAATGAAAGGGAGTTCGATACTCCTTCTTCTATTTTTGTAAGCTGATTCAAAATTACATTTTCGTCACCCTCTACAGTTCCATTAAGCAACTCGGATATTTGTTTTGCAGTAAATTTCATACGGCGCTAAAATACAAATTTTCTAGAGTACACACTCCTTTGGGTAGCACAGAAAATACTTAGTTACGGTTTTGGCTAAAACAGAGATATTTAGTTGATCTGCTGCTTCAGCAATATCTACAATACTACCGTCTTTATACAGTAAGTTGATTTTGTCTTTTGTAGGGTTGTACGCTTTGTTGTTTATTTTTTTTGAGAACACAAAGTGTTTGCTCTCACTAGGGTTTAATTGATAAAAGGTTTCTGTCTTGTTACGAATTTGCTCTATATATTCTTCTTCGAATGGCTGATCTTGTAATTCTATTTTTAAGAGCTTGCGCTGAATGATTTTCTCACTTAATAAGGATAGAACTTTGTCTTCATGTTTTGTCCATTCTTTTATAGAAGTCATGATATCGAAATCGTCTAGTTGACAGAAAAGGTCGAGTAAGGAGTCGTTGCTATTAAAATCGTTTACATTATGGTTGTTTTTTAAAAACTCCTTTAGTGCTGAAGTAGCAAATAAATCGGCACCTTCTTGAACTAAATATTTCGCTCTTTTTAGAACTTCTACCAAACTAAACTCAGCAGATAAAACTGTTTTATGTAAGTAGACTTGCCAGTACATTAAGCGTCGAGCAATAATAAATTTCTCTACTGAATAAATCGCCTTAGCGTCTACTACTAACTCACCCTTACTCACATTAAACATGCTTATAATCCTATCTGAGTTTATAACGCCTTCGGAAACACCAGAGTAAAAACTGTCTCTTTTTAAATAATCCAGTCTATCCACGTCGAGCTGACTAGAAATAAGCTGGTGTAAAAATAATTTGGGGTATTTATTTTGAAATATTTGAATAGCCAAAGACAATTTACCGTCAAACTCTACGTTAAGCCTATCCATAATCATCATTGAGATATGCTCGTGATTGATGCCGTTTACGATGCTATTTTCTAAGGCATGTGAAAAAGGACCGTGTCCTATGTCGTGTAGTAATATAGCAATTAAGACAGCTGTTTCTTCTTCTTCGCTTACCTCCTGGCCTTTAGATTGCAGCGTTTTTATAGCTTTCTGCATTAAATGCATTGCACCTAAAGCATGATGAAATCTAGTGTGATAGGCACCTGGGTAAACCAAATAGGTAAGCCCAAGCTGAGTTATTCTTCTTAATCTTTGGTAATATCGGTGTTCTATAAGATCGAAAATAAGCTCGTTTGGTATCGTAGTAAACCCATAAATTGGGTCGTTAAGAATTTTGTGTTTATTGGTGGTTATGGGCTTCAATTTTACTAATTTTATTCAAGTTTTGAAAAAACTAAAGTACTAAATATCTATGGAAAAAGTAAGAATCCTTTGGGTGGATGATGAGATTGATTTGTTAAAGCCCCACATCCTGTTTATAGAAAGTAAAGGCTACGATTTATCTACCGCTAACAATGGAGAGGATGCACTAGAATTAATAGACGAGTCTGATTTTGATATTATTTTTTTAGATGAAAATATGCCTGGAATATCTGGTTTAGAAACTCTTAATCGTATTTCCGAGCAATATTCTATCCCTGTTGTAATGATTACCAAAAGTGAGGAAGAATACATTATGGAGGAAGCCTTGGGCTCGAAAATCTCCGACTACCTTATAAAACCAGTGAACCCTCATCAAATACTACTTTCTTTAAAAAAGACTTTAGACACAAAACGACTGGTTAATCAATCGGTAACTTCTAAGTATCAAAAGGAGTTTAGAGAAATAAGTATGGCATTAATGGATGTTCGTTGTTTAAAAGACTGGGAAGAAATCTATTTAAAGCTTGTATATTGGGAGGTTGAGCTCGATAAAATTGATGCCTCTGGAATGGTAGAGATTTTAGAAATGCAAAAGAGCGAAGCTAATTCGCAATTTTTCAAATATGTAAAAAATAATTATGAGTTTTGGTTAAAAGAAAGTGAAGACAAGCCTGTACTTTCACATACACTTTTACGAGAAAAAGTCTTACCTCACCTTAAAGAATCTAAACCTAGCTTTTTCATACTTATTGATAACTTGCGTTACGATCAGTGGAAAATTCTACAACCCGTAATAGAGGAGTGGTTTAAAATAGAAGAAGAAACTACTTTTTGTAGTATCCTTCCTACTGCTACCCAATACTCAAGAAATGCTATTTTTTCTGGTTTAACTCCTCTAGCAATCTCAAAACGTTTCCCTCATTTATGGAAAAACGACCACGAGGAAGGTGGGAAGAATTTACACGAAGCAGAATTTCTAGAAGATCAATTACAACGCTTAGGGTTAGGTGCTAAAAAATACAGCTACCATAAGGTAGTTCAAAAACAATACGGCGATAGATTGGTAAATCAATTTAACAACTTACTCAAAAACGATCTTAATGTAATCGTCTATAATTTTGTTGATATGCTCTCGCATGCCAAAACAGAAATGGATATGATTCGCGAACTAGCCGCGACGGATAAGTCATATAGAGCCTTAACTAAAACCTGGTTCGAAAATTCATCTCTTTTAGAAATGTTGAAAAAGATTTCTGTGTCAGGAGCAGATTTGTTCATTACTACAGATCATGGAACTATAAATGTTGGTACACCTTCTCAGGTGGTAGGAGATAAAGAGACCTCTTCTAATTTGAGGTATAAAACTGGTAAACGCCTCCAGTACCAAAGTAAAGATGTGATGGTGGTAGAAAATCCAGAACAGTATTTTTTACCTGCAGCAAATATTTCTTCTAGTTATATATTTGCCAAAGAAAATGTATTTTTAACGTATCCGAATAACTACAATCATTTTGTGAAATATTTTAAAGATACCTATCAACATGGTGGTATTTCTTTAGAAGAAATGATTTGCCCTTTTGTTCGTTTGTCTGCAAAATAAATGAAAATTACAGCAAATTCTTTAGACGATTTACCCGCTATAGCAGCCAAGATTATGAGTGCTTTCCCTCAAAATATAATTGCTTTTTATGGAGAAATGGGAGCCGGAAAAACAACGTTTATTAAAGTGCTATGTGAGTATTTAGGTGTTGCTACTAGCGAAATTTGTAGCCCAACTTATTCTATTGTAAACGAGTATTTAACTGCGGACAACCGCTGCGTTTACCATTTTGATTTTTATAGAATTAAGAGCGAACAAGAAGCTTTTGATATGGGCTATGAGGAGTACTTATATTCTGGTAATTATTGCTTTATAGAATGGCCAGAGAAAATTGAAAACTTATTACCTGTAGAAGTATTAAAAATTCATATTGAGGCTGATTCTAATAAGCGTATATTTACACTAAACGAATCTAATTCCTAAGTATGAGTAAGCCTGATATCCTAAGTTTTTTACATGATGAGTTTTTAGAGCCACAACCAGAAATGTTAGAGTTAACCACCAAAAAACAGTCTCTGTTTATTGGTATTCCTAACGAAAGCGCTTTTCAGGAGCACAGAGTACCTCTTGTTCCAGGTGCCGTAGCGTTACTTGTTAGCAATGGACATAAAGTTTATTTAGAAACCAATGCGGGTCTTTCTAGTTCATTTAGCGATAAGGAGTACAGCGATTCGGGTGCAAAAATTTGTTACGATGTAAAAGAAATCTATCAGGCAGATATCATTTTAAAAGTTGAGCCACCTACTTTGGAGGAGTTGGATTATTTTAAACATAATCAGTGTTTAATTTCGGCTCTTCAACTAAAAACACAAACTGCCGCATACTTTAAAAAATTAATGGATAAGAAAGTTACTGCGGTTGCTTTCGATTATATTCAAGACGAAACGGGGTCCTTTCCTATAGTTCGTTCTATGAGTGAGATTGCAGGAACCTCTTCGATCTTAATTGCAGCAGAATTATTAAGTACCTCTGCAGGAGGTAGAGGTGTGCTTATGGGAGGTATTGCTGGTGTAAGTCCTACTCAGGTAGTTATTGTTGGTGCGGGAACTGTTGCAGAATATGCAGCTCGTTCTGCTCTGGGACTAGGTGCTTCGGTAAAAGTATTCGACAATTCTATTGCTCGTTTAAGAAGAATTCAAAATGACTTAAATTTAAGAGTCGCCACTTCTATTCTACAACCTAAAGTATTGGAAAAGGCATTAAAAAGAGCCGATGTAGTCATTGGTGCTTTGCGGGCTGAAAATGGTAGAACACCTTGTGTTATTTCAGACGAAATGGTACAGTTGATGAAACCTAAATCTGTTATTATTGATGTAAGTATAGACCAAGGAGGATGTTTTGAAACTTCAGAAATTACAAGCCACGAAACACCAACCTTTATTAAGCACGATGTTATTCACTACTGTGTGCCTAATATTGCCTCGAGGTCATCTAAAACATCTTCTTATTCTCTAAGTAATATTTTAGCACCAATTTTAATAAAAGTTGGCGATGGTGGTGGAGTACAAGGAATGTTATTACGCTCACCCAATATTAGAGGTGGTGTTTATGTATATAATGGAATTATTACAAACAAGGGTATTGGTGGTTGGTTTGAATTGCCGTACAAAGAAATAAGACTACTTTTGGGGCTTTAAATTTAAGAGCATGTTAAGAAGAATATTTTTATACTTAGTAGGAGTTGGACTAGGGATTGTAGCGTCAATTATGTTTTTTGGCGATAGAGATATAGACTTTTCCTATTTCCCAAATGCACGTACTGTAAAACATTTAAGAGCTCAGAGTTTTGATATCTCCGAAAAAGCTATGTGCCAGCTCACATGTTTAGGACTTAATGCAAGTTCTTTGGAAAAGGTCTTTAAAGACGGCGATTTAGATGTAGACTTTGGCGCTAGCGATGTAGATGGAATGTGTCGTACTTACAGAATTGAAGTTGAAAATCATTCTTATGTAAGTTTTATGCTAGACGATTGTGATAGCCTTTCTATGGTGTTGAGCTTAGAATCAAGCGCTTGCGTTTGTGATTAGATTTTACGCAAGCCTAATTTCTACTTACTCATCTTTCTACGTTTTATTTCGGCTTGAATTAAATTCAATTCTCTTCCTGTTTGTCCTGCTATAGAAGTATTTTCTTCTGCTCTACGAATAAGGTAGGGAAGCACATCTTTTATAGGTCCGTAGGGTACATATTTTACCGAATTAAAGCTATCTTCAGCTAAGTTAAAGCTAATATGATCGCTCATTCCTAAGAGTTGCGCGAAGTATACTTTTGTGTCGTTTTTTTCTATTTCATGCAATTCCATCAGCTTAATTAACTGTAATGAACTCTCCTCGTTGTGGGTTCCAGCACAAATAGCAATTCCGTGAATATTTGCACAAGCATATTCTAAGGCTAAGTTGTAGTCTTTGTCGCAAGCGATTTTATTTACTTGTATAGGAGTGTCGTAGCCGTTTGTTAAAGCACGCTCATTTTCCTTTTCCATGTAAGCACCTCTAACCAATTTCATTCCTAAATAATAGCCAGTGTGTTTAGAATCTTGGTGTATACGCTTAAAGTAGTCTAAGCGATCGTGGCGGTACATTTGAAGTGTATTGTATACAATAGCAGACTCTTTATTGTAGGCTCGCATCATATCTTCTACGATCCCATCAATGGCATCTTGAATCCAGCTTTCCTCTGCATCTATCATAACAGGGATTTTAAACTTCTCAGCTTTTTTACAAATCTTACTTATTCTGTGTAAAGCTCTGTCGTATTCCTGCTGTTCTATTTCTGTAAGTTTCTTACCGTAATTTACCTTTTCGAGAAGTTCGAAACGTGCAATACCTGTAATTTTAAAAACGGCAAAGGGTATGTTCTCGTTTTTGTGTGCGAAATCTAAAGAAGCCAAGGTTTGTTTCATCGTCCGGTTAAAATCCTTTTCAGAATCCTTTCCTTCCACCGAATAATCTAAAATAGTTTTTACGTTTGAGGCCGCCAGTTCTTCAATTTTCAAAGCACATTGCTCCATACTTTCTCCACCACAAAATTGTTGAAATACAGTGTGTCTAATAATTCCACCAATAGGAAGGCGCACTGCAAAAGCAAGTTCTGCTAGCTTTCCACCAGCAGATGCCAATGCAGGTTTGCCCATTAATTTAAATAAATAGTAGGCTTTTTTAAGCTTTACATTC
>CAJWJW010000039.1 GCA_913041775.1 uncultured Flavobacteriales bacterium | reverse complement strand
ACTATTTCAAACCACAAATAAAACAAGCTAAATACGATATTGTATTTGTAGGGAATATGGGCTACGCTCCGAATATTGATGCAGCAACCTTTTTGTGCAAAGACATTCTACCGATTTTACAAAAGCAAAAATCAGATATAAAAATTCTCTTAGCAGGAACAAACCCATCTAGTACAGTACTTAAATTACAATCTAAGTCGGTTACCGTAAGTGGATGGATGGATGATATAAGAGAAGCTTACGCAGACTCTACCCTATTTATTGCACCAATGCGTATTGGTACAGGATTACAAAACAAACTCTTGGAAGCAATGGCAATGAAAAAAGCGTGTATATGTACAGAGCTAGCTTCAACGCCAATAAAAGCTCCACAAAACAGCTTACTCGTAGGGAATACCAAAGAAGAACTAGCGGCATTATGCTTAGAACTTCTTAAAAATAACGAACTCCGAAATACAGTTTCTTCTAAGGGTTACGAATTTGTAACAGACAGGTATAAATGGGAGAAAACTACAGAGAGACTACACAATTTGTTCTTTAGTAATTAGTATATTTGCAAAAAAAATAGCTATGCTCAATCAGCTCAACACCATAGAAGAAGCCCTAGAAGACATTCGCAACGGAAAAGTTGTGATTGTAGTAGATGATGAAGATCGTGAGAACGAAGGTGATTTTGTGGCTGCCGCAGAAATGGCGACTCCAGAGATGATTAACTTCATGGCTACTCATGGACGTGGTTTAATTTGCACGCCTATTCTAGAAGAAAGAGCAGAAGAATTAGAGCTAGAGATGATGGTGGGTAAAAATACCGACCCTAATCAAACACAGTTTACCGTTTCGATAGATTTAATTGGACACGGTTGTACAACTGGGATTTCGGCTAGCGATAGAGCAAAAACAGTTTTAGCACTTATTGACGAAAACACAAAACCTGAAGATTTAGGAAGACCTGGGCATATATTCCCATTAAAGGCGAAAAAAGGTGGTGTATTAAGACGTACCGGACATACTGAAGCATCGGTAGATTTAGCCCGTTTAGCTGGACTTAAACCTGCAGGTGTGATTGTTGAGATTATGAATGAAAATGGTACTATGGCTCGTCTTCCTCAACTAAAAGTAATTGCTAAAAAACACGATTTAAAACTTATTTCTATTGAAGACTTGGTTGCATACAGAATGCAAAAAGAAAGTTTGATAGAAAAAATGGAAACTATAGACCTACCAACTGAGCACGGTGACTTTACACTTACTGCATACAAGCAAATAAACACAGGTAGATATCATGTAGCCTTACATAAAGGTGAATGGAAAAAGGACGATGCCGTTTTGGTACGCGTTCATTCTTCTTGCATTACTGGAGATATTTTTGGGTCTTGTAGATGCGATTGCGGACATCAATTGACTCGTGCAATGCAGATGGTAGAAAAAGAAGGTAGTGGTGTGGTTGTTTATATGAACCAAGAAGGAAGAGGAATTGGTTTCTTAAACAAACTAAAAGCCTACAAACTTCAAGAACAAGGATTGGATACCGTAGAAGCAAACGAAAAATTAGGTTTTAAATCGGACGAAAGAGACTATGGTGTAGGTGCACAAATACTACACGACTTAGGCGTTAGTAAACTTAGATTAATGACCAACAACCCTAAAAAACGTGCCGGTTTAATTGGCTATGGATTGGAGCTTGTTGAAAATGTGGCATTAGAAATTGAAGCCAATAAGCACAATGAATTTTATCTTAAGACCAAAAAAGATAAAATGGGACACGACCTTAAGAATTAATCCAATTCTCAATAACCGATTTTCCTTCTGGGGTCATTATAGATTCTGGGTGGTATTGTATTCCAAAAATAGGTAGTTTTTTATGTCTAAAAGACATTAAAACCCCATTCTCATCAAATGCCGTAGGAATTAAATTACTGGACTCTTTAAGCGTTAAAGCCCAAGAATGATAACGCCCTACATCTATAGACTGCCCTAATCCACGGTACAAATAAGATTGATCTACTAGTTTAATTGGTGTTTGTACTCCATGCTGAACAGACTCTAAATTATACAAGTCCGCTCCAAAATGCAAACCCAAAGCTTGACAACCTAGACAGACTCCTAAAATAGGTTTCGATTCTGCAAATTTATGTATAAGAGAAATCATTCCAATAGATTCCGAAGGTAAGCCTGGGCCAGGAGATAGAAGGATTTTATCAAATTCTGAAACACGCTCAAAATCAATTTCATCATTCCGCCACACTTCATAATCATCGGTGAAACATTCTAATAAATGCACCAGATTAAAAGTGAACGAATCGTAATTGTCTATAATTAAGACTTTCATTTAAATAACGTGTTTTATATATTAGCCTTATAATTAGGACAAAACTAAACAATAAAATGAAGAAAATCATAGAAACTAAAAATGCTCCTGCTCCTATTGGGCCTTATTCTCAAGCTGTACTTTCTGGAAACACCCTTTACACCTCTGGTCAGATAGCTATGGATCCAATTACAGGAAGACTAATAATGGAATCTATAGAAGCTGAGACCAAGCAAGTAATGGGCAATATGAAGGCAGTTTTGACTGAAGCAGGAATGACTTTTGAGCATGTAATTAAGGCCTCAATATTTATTTCTGATATGGATAACTTTGAAAGTATAAATGGTGTGTACAACCAATATTTTAGCTCTGACTACCCTGCTAGAGAAACCGTTGAAGTTGCCCGTTTACCAAAAGATGTGAATGTAGAAATCTCTATGATTGCTGTTAAATAAATCAAAATTGATAAAATGAAAAGGTTACTATTTATTCTACTCCATTTTTACAACGAGTTTTGCTCAAACATTAGTCCCTGAAAAAAGCTATATACACCTCTACACTGACTCTATAATTTATGGCGAAAAATAAGCTATAATTCGGGTTTTATGATAGATCCACATTTAATCGTTAATAGTGTTAAATATAAGCTTGATGAAGTTAAGTTTTACAAAAACTAACTACGTAGATAGAGCCAATATAAAATTGTTAAATAAACATAAGTCTAAACTTATACCACAATTTATAGATGGCACTATTAATCTATATGCCAAAGAATACAAACCTATATCATATCGCATACTGTATGAACTAGGACTTATTGAAAAGCCCAATATATTTTACATCAACAAAGGATACAATAATCTATCGAACGTGAGCTAAAATACTATGAGCGAAGCAATGAGCGACAACAGTAATTATTTACCTATTCTTGAAGAATATAGAAAGGTTCAACGAGGAAACAGAATCGTAAACACTACCGCTGCGAGCATACTAGCTATTGGAGTAGCAATAATAACGTTTCACCCAAAATATAAGCGCCTTCAAGCCTATGTTATACGGACAATACTCGACACAGACCTTTTACCTATGATTTTAACACCAACGGCAGTAATAAGTTTCATTTACAGAGTAATTATTCTACAGAGAAAAAATAAACTAGTTTAAAAAAGCTGTCATTACTTACAATTACTAGTGAAGCACGGAGAACATTTCTTTTTATACTTTTTAATTACACCACTTAGCAAACAACACTTCCTGTTCTACAGTAACAGTATCCATAGTAATTATTTTATTGATTTGATAATGCGATTTATCTAAAAGAGAGATTTCTAAATCAATCGTTTCAAAACGTCTTTTCACTTTAAACACTGCAGAACCTTTTGCGCTTAAAGAAGTCAACAGCTCCTTTGTAATAGGCTTCCCATTTACTTCGAGAATAATATCGCCAACAGCAATTTTAGATACATCAGAAATAGAATTCTCTTGGACCGTCTTAATCTCAAATCCTGTTTTAGAAAACAGCCCTTTAATGCCCAAACTAGCAGCCAATAAATCCGGATTTTCTTCTTGAATAATTTGCAAGCCAACTAAAGCTAAAACCTCATCTAAAGAAGCTCTAAAATCTTTAGTTCCGTATAAGTGATTCTGTACAATAGCTAGCGCATTGTTTCCACCAAAAGAAAGTAATTCGTGTATATAATCATCTTCGCTTAAACCTTTGGCTTTACAAGCGTAATCTATATACAGCTTAGTCATTAATGTTCTTAAAGACTTCTGTCCAGCATTGTTATGAAGTATTAAAATATCGAGCATTAAAGCACACAAAGCTCCTTCGGTATAAATAGAAACCTTTCTGTTTGGAATTCCTATTACATATCCATCAAGCCACGTATCGAAGCTAGAATCTGCCACCGACATATTAGTACGAGCACCATTATGAAAATGTTTTTGTAAATTTTCTTCTTGGGTTTTGTAAAATTCAGATTCAGAAAAAACCTTGGATCGTTTGAGATACAAATCGCCCATATAAGTAGTTACACCTTCGTACAAATAGCCCATTCGAGAATAATTCTCTTTGGTATAATCGTAAGGCAACAGAGCTGTAGGTCTAATTTGTTTTACATTCCAAGTGTGATACAATTCGTGTGAGGAAACGCCTAATAAAGACGCATACATTTTATCGCTCATCAAGTCTTCGCCAGGACCTAACGAAATAACGGTATTGGCAGTGTGTTCTACCCCATGGGATGCTTTATATGGCAACATTAGGTTAATGAAATGATATTCGGCAACAGGAAAAGCAGTAAAGTCTTTTATTTGCTGAATTGTAAAAGCCTTAAAATCGGCAATTATTCTGTTCCAATCTGGGCTGCAAGCTCCTAGAAACCAAACATGGAATTCTAGAGATTCTACTTCGTAAGATTTATGTTGCAATGAATTAGAAGCGACCCAAGGACTTTCGGCCAATTCATTAAAATTACAAGCAATTAACTGGTGATTTTTCTGTGGAAGAGAACAAGCAATTTCATACGATTCTGGAATCTGCAATTCAATTGCACAAGTCTCCTCAATTCTATTTGGTATAAAAAGACAGCAATTTAGAGGGTTTACATACAACAGATTTTCATCCACATAAGTAGAACCAGCATTTAATTCGTTCGCGTAATAATTATACTTTACAATAATCTCGCTTATATTTGGTGTAGAAACCTTCCAAGTATCTTTTGTTATTTTCTCATACTTCAAAGGGTTTCCATGGGCATCCATCACAGAAAATTGCTGAATATTTTTAGCGAAATCAGCCAATTCATACCTCCCAGGCCTCCATGCTGGCAATTGCAAAATCAATTCCGATGCATTATGCTTTTCTACACACATTTCTATATCTACAAAATGACGATGTGGCTTGGAGTAGGAAAAAGTATATTGAATCATGTAGATCGATTTTGAATTTATAGCAGTTCAAATTAAAGTTTTTATTCTTTAATTTAAAGTGTAATTTCTGCAAATATATTCAATCTAAATAGGCTTAACAAACCTCATAAATATCTTATATTGGAATCCCAATTAAGAATTCAATTTTTATATATGAAAGTACTTGAAGTGCAATCGGTAAGTAAAACTTACATCCACCATAAAGCTTTAGATAATATAAGCTTATCTGTTCAAGAAGGTCAAATATTTGGACTCTTGGGTCCTAATGGAGCTGGAAAAACTAGCTTAATCCGTATTATAAATCAAATTACTATACCCGATGAAGGTCGGGTACTTTTTAATGGAGAACCATTAAACCACAATCATATAGGTCAAATTGGTTATTTACCCGAAGAGCGAGGTTTGTACAAAAAGATGAAGGTTGGAGAACAAGCCTTATACCTTGCACAGCTAAAAGGGCTTTCGGAAAAAGAAGCTAAAAAGGCTTTACGTAGTTGGTTTGAGCGATTTGATATCAATACTTGGTGGGATAAAAAAGTGGAAGAACTCTCTAAAGGAATGGCACAAAAAATACAATTTATAACCACTGTACTACACCAACCAAAACTCCTTATTTTCGATGAGCCATTTTCTGGATTCGATCCTATTAATGCGAATATCATTAAAGATGAAATTTTACAATTAAAAGAAAACGGTACTTCAATTATTTTCTCTACACATCGAATGGAATCGGTAGAAGAACTTTGCGATCATATTGCATTGATAGATAAGTCGAAAAAAATTCTAGATGGACCTATTAATGAGATTAAGGATAAATACAAGCAACAGATATACAAAGTAGACTTTTCTTCTAGCAAGCTAGGCTTCTTAGATAGGTTACCAGAACATTTAAAACTAGTTCAACAAAACGCTCATAAGGCCGAAATACAAATCTTAAACGATAGCTCTGCAACAGACTTAATTCGTTTTTTATTAGACCACTCTGACATTAAAGGATTCGAAGAAAAAATCCCTACCGTAAACGAAATATTTATACGAACAGTACAAGGAAATTAATTATGAATAAAATTATCTTAATTATAAAAAGAGAGTACCTCTCGAGAGTACGTAAAAAGTCGTTTATCGTAATGACTATTTTGGGTCCTATTTTAATGGCTGCATTAATGATGACTCCTCTATTAATGGACAATTCGGACACCGAAGAACGAAGTGTATGGATTTGCGATGAAAGTGGACTGTTTATTTCTCAATTCGAAAAAGCAGAAGACATAAACACAACTTTTTTTATTGAACCACTCGTAGAGGTAAAAGCACTATTTAACCAAAGTAACGCTTTTGCTTTGGTACATATTCCAAGCTCTACAGATAGCACTATAAGTCTACTAGAAAACAGTATAAATGTTTTTGCTCACAAACCGATAAGTATAGCAAACAGACGTTTAATTTCTAGAAATGTAGAATCTGTTATAGAGTCTATAAAACTTAAAAATGAAGGTTTAACGAGAGATATCATCGAAAAAACTCGAGTAGACATTAACCTAAATACTATTATACTAGGCGAAAGTGGATTGGAAAAATCGGGTTCTACAGAAATTGCATTAGGCTTGAGTATGGCTGGAGGTTTTTTAATTTACATATTCATTTTCTTATACGGTGCAATGGTTATGCGTGGGGTAATGGAAGAAAAAACAAGTAGAATTGTAGAAATTATAATCTCCTCTGTAAAACCATTTCAGCTAATGATGGGAAAAATTATTGGAGTTGCATTAGTTGGGTTTACCCAGTTTGCACTCTGGATTTTACTCACTTTTGTATTAAGCACTGTAGCCACCACCTTATTGGTAAACCCAGCAGACATTAATCCTGCAGATATAGCAAATGGTACAGAACTAATTCTCCAAGATGTTGATATTCCTCAAAATGGAATAGCCTCAATATTGGCGCAATTACAAAGTATAAACATAAGCTTCCTATTGGGAATGTTTCTATTTTATTTTGTGGGAGGCTACCTAATGTATGGCTCTTTATTTGCCGCTGTAGGAGCCGCTGTAGACTCAGAAACAGACAGTCAGCAATTTATGATGCCAATTACAATACCACTTATATTTTCTATTATTGCTTTGCAAACTATCCTCGAAAACCCTGATAGTTCTCTCGCATTTTGGTGTTCTATAATTCCATTTACATCTCCAATTATAATGATGGGTAGACTGCCATTTGATCCTCCTTTATGGGAAATAGGGTTATCGATGGTTTTGTTAATTATTGGCTTTATATTTACCAGCTGGATTGCAGGTAGAATATACCGAATAGGAATTTTGATGTACGGACAAAAAGTTACTTATAAGACTTTATGGAAGTGGATTAAACAAAGCTAAAAAATGAGGAAAATAGGAATTATAGACTTGGGCACAAATACCTTTAATTTACTTCTTGCAGAAGTAAAAGAACAGGACTATTCTATTTTTTACAAAACTAAAATTGCCGTTAAACTAGGCGAAGGTGGTATTACCAAAGGTTTTATTGCCGAAGCTCCTTATAAAAGAGGAATTGAAGCGCTTACAAAATACAAAGCCAAGCTGGTAGTAGAAAATATTACAGAATTTTATGCAGTAGCAACTTCGGCAATACGAAGTGCTAATAATGGTGATTTATTTGTACAAGAGGTGAAAGATAGCTTAGGTATTCTCATTAATGTAATTGATGGAGATACAGAAGCTGATTTAATTTACCAAGGTGTAAAACAAGCCATAGACCTAGAAGATTCTCCAAAACTTATTATTGATATTGGCGGTGGAAGTACAGAATTTATCATAGCCAATAGCGAAGAAACTTTTTGGCGAAAAAGCTATAAACTAGGTGTAGCACGTTTACTAGAAACTTTTAATCCTGCGAACCCTATTAACATAGACGATGTAGCCGCTATAGATAATTATTTAGAAGATACGCTAGAAGAAATGCTAGAGATGGCCGAAGTTTACGAGGTCAATTCTCTAATTGGTTCATCTGGCTCATTCGACACCTTAGCAGAAATGATTTCTTGTAAAAATGGCGACTGCGAAATCTGGAAAAAGGATACGAGTTACCAGTTTTTAATGACCGATTATAATGGAATTCAAAGAATGATTTCTGGGTCTACCTTGGAACAACGATTACATATGGAAGGCCTAGTTGCTATGCGTGCCGATATGATTGTTATTTCAGTTGTAATTGTAAACTATATTTTAAATAGGCTTATTATTCACGATTTACGTCTTTCTACTTACGCACTCAAAGAAGGCCTTATCCATACACTCCTAACAAAATCGCACTCATGGCAAAAATCCTCATTATAGAAGATGAACAAGCAATTAGAAATGTTCTTTCTAATATCATTCAAGAAGAAGATAGCAGCTATAAGGTAGAGGTAGCTGAGAATGGATTAGTAGGTTTTGAGAAACTGTCTAAAGACAGTTACGACCTTATTTTATGTGATATTAAAATGCCTAAAATGGATGGGATGGAATTGCTATCCAAAGCAATGGAAATTCAGCCAGACCTTACTATGGTAATGATATCCGGACATGGTGACATAGAGACGGCAGTAGACTGTATAAAAAAAGGAGCTTTCGATTATATTTCTAAGCCACCAGACCTAAATAGATTATTAAACACGGTTAGAAATGCCCTAGACAGAAAGAATTTAGTCGTTCAAAATAAAGTACTCAAGAAAAAAGTAAGTAAGAAATACGAGATGATAGGGAACTCGCCAGAGTTAGCTAAGATTCATCAAATGATAGATAGGGTTGCACCTACAGACGCTAGGGTACTCATAACTGGAGCGAATGGTACAGGAAAAGAACTTATCGCACATGCAATACACGTAAAAAGTGGTCGTAGTACAGCGCAAATGATAGAAGTTAACTGTGCGGCTATTCCTTCAGAATTAATTGAGTCCGAATTATTTGGGCATGAAAAGGGCGCATTTACTTCGGCAATAAAACAACGAAAAGGGAAATTTGAAACTGCCGATGGAGGCACCCTTTTCTTAGATGAGGTTGGAGACATGAGCTTAAAAGCTCAAGCTAAAGTATTACGAGCATTACAAGAGAATAAAATCACCCGTGTTGGTGGTGACAAAGAAATAACCGTAAATGTTCGTGTAATTGCTGCAACTAATAAAAACTTACAACACGAAATAAAAGAAGGAAATTTTAGAGAAGACCTTTACCATCGTTTAGGTGTTATATTAATTAATAATCCGTCCTTAGACGAGCGAAAATCAGACATACCTATTCTTACCGATCACTTCAACAAACAGATCTGTAATGAACATGGAATTACTGAGAAAACCTTTAGTCCTGAAGCGCTTAAAACCCTGCAAAGCTATT
>CAJWJW010000038.1 GCA_913041775.1 uncultured Flavobacteriales bacterium | reverse complement strand
TATTTATTGCCGCTACGGAGGATGATAAATACTTAAATATTGATGATGAAGAAGGATTTGTACATCATATACTTGAGCGTGTAAACTGGGAAAGAGATTTACATTTCTATACCAAAACAAGTATCGATACGCTTGACTATTCTAGTGAAGGATTAAATACAGGTTCCAAAGTAGTTATAGCAGCTGCAGGAGATAAATGTAGAGATTTAGCTACGACTTTTGAATCTATGTGCCTAATTCCCTTAGGGATTACAAATATTAAAGTGGTTGCGCCAGGGATTTTAGGGATTTCTTGTACTGCTTTCGAAAGCTATGAAAAGTCGAGAATTGAAATGGATGTTTGGTCTAAAGGATTAAAAGATGTTATAGGCGAACAGTCAAATTCTTTCCCTTTACTCATACTCTGCGACGATGCTGACTTTGTTGCCGAAACTTACAATAATTTCTTGTGGTCTACTTTTACAAGAGCCAATCCATCGCACGATATCTACGGAATAGATTCTTTTATTCAACACAAACATTGGGGATGTAAAGGTTCTTTAATGATTGATACACGTATTAAACCTCATCACGCTCCACCATTAATCTTAGACGATGAAGTGGAGAGAAAGGTAGATGTGCTCTTTGCTAATAACTCAGACTTGTCGAAGCTATAATTAATTAGTCTCACTGAGCTTGCTAATTACAGGAAATGAATCGTTTTTAGTATTAGATAAATTTGTACTGACTCTTCATTTTGTTAGATTCGGTTCTCCTAAAAAGCTTATTTTAGCAGTCCATGATAGAACAAACCTTTTTAGAAAAAGCTAAAGCTTATTTAGAGCTGTGTTACCTCGAATTGAATAAAGAAGATTTGCTGGAAGCACGATTGCTTGCGGTTCAAAATTTAATAATCGAAACTGGAACTTACGAACTCTTAGATTTTGAGTTGGAATATGGGACTAAGGTAGCTTGGAGAAATTCTAATAAATGTATAGGTCGTTTGTTTTGGCGTTCTATGGAAGTTTTAGACAAACGCTCCTTAGAAACTGCAGACCAAGTGTTCGCAGCTTTATTTGAGCATATAGACTTTGCAACCAACGGAGGGAATATTCGTTCTACCATCACTGTTTTTAATCCCAGCAATAAAATTAGGTTGTGGAATCCACAGCTTTTAGGTTTTGCAGGATATTTGTCAGAAGATGGCTCTATAATAGGAGACTCAAAGAATTTAGAATTTACACAGAAATGTATTGAGCTAGGTTGGGAACCTAAAATAGGTCAATTTGATATCTTACCTTTGGTTGTTAAGATAGGTGAGGATGCCCCAGTTCTAAAAGAGATACCCAAAGAGATTGTTTGTCTTGTTCAACTTGAACATCCAAGTATTGAAGCCTTTAAGTCCGTTAATCTACAATGGTATTCTACTCCGATTATTTCTAATATGACTTTAGAAATAGGTGGAATAGAATTTTTGTCGGCTCCATTTAATGGCTGGTATATGGGAACAGAAATAGGTGCTCGAAATTTAGCAGATGAAGATCGCTACAATTTATTACCAACGGTTGCCAAACTTATGGGATTAGATATACGAGACAAAAATAGCCTATGGAAAGATAGAGCTCTTGTAGAATTAAACCAATCCGTTTTGTATTCCTTTAGAAAAGCAGCGGTAAAAATAATAGACCACCACTCAGCCTCTAAACAGTTTATGCAATTTATGCGTCAAGAAGCTAAAGAAGGAAGAGATGTTACAGCGGATTGGGCGTGGATAGTTCCACCTACTTCAGGTTCTACAACAAAAGTATTTCACACAGAAATGCAGAACTCAGTTGTGAGTCCTAACTATTTCTATCAAGAAAATCCTTGGGATTAAGCTTCTAGTTGTCTTTGTCTAATTGCTTCGTAAAGAATTACTGCAGATGCAACAGATACATTTAGTGATTCTGTTTTACCAAACATCGGAATACGAGTTTTCACATCAGCTAATTCTAAAATATCATCAGAAATACCATCTTCTTCAGAACCCATAACAATTACAACAGGGTCTACAAAAGGAACATCGTATAGCTCTGTATCCGTTTTTTCGGTACATGCAACTACTTTAAGTCCGCTCTTTTTAAGGTACTTTAAACTGTGGTGAAGGTTTTGTTCTCTACAAATAGGAATGTGCATTAAGGCTCCAGTAGAAGTCTTCATTGCATCAGAATTTAACTGAGCTCCACCAATTTTAGGTAAAATAATAGCATTTACACCACAGGCTTCTGCAGTACGTGTAATTGCACCAAAGTTACGCACATCGGTAATTCTATCTAGCATTAAGAAAATTGGTGATTTACCTTCTTCAAAGGTTTTCATCAATACATCTCCTAAAGTATAGAAGTTTACAGGCGATACAAAAGCGAAAACTCCCTCGTGCTCTTTATGAGTCAGGCGATTAAGCTTTTCTACAGGTACGGCTTTAAAAAGAATGTTGTGTACTTTTAACAATGCACGTAATTCCATGGCTAAACCAGTGTTAACCCCTTTCTCCATAAAGATTTTATCGAACTCTCTACCTTCACGAACTGCGTCCATTACGGCTTGAATTCCAAAAATTTCTAAACTCTTTTGTAAACGATCTTTCTTCATGGCGCAAAAATACAAAATTCGTTTTAGCTTATGAATTCTGTTTCCGATTTATCGAGTAATTCTTGAGAAATACTTTTAGTCGTTTTTGCACCTAACTTCTTTATCTTTTCTACACTCGTAATAAGGTTCCCTCTTCCCGAATGTAATTTGCTCTGTGCGGCCTCATATTTTTTTGTTGCCGCCTCTATTGCTTTACCAACTCCATCCAAATCGGTTACAAAACCACAGAATTTCTCATATAATGCCCCTGATTGTCTAGCAATCTCTAAAACATTCTTCTTTTGGTTTTCTTGTTGCCATATAAAAGAGACCGTTCTCATTGTAGCCATAAGAGTAGAAGTACTTACTAAGATTATATTTTTACTAAGTGCAAGGTTGAAAATTTCAGAGTCTTCTTGTAAGGCCGAAATTAATGCGGGTTCTATTGGAACAAACATTAATACATAGTCTGGGGCATTAATGCTGTACAATTTCGGGTAGTTTTTACTTGCTAAATCCCTAATGTGATTTTTCAAACTTTCTAAATGCTTTTTCAAAAACAAGACTTTCTCATCCTCTGTAGCTGCATTTATAAATTGTTCGTAAGCTTTTAATGAAACTTTAGAATCTATGATGAGATTTTTGTGATCGGGCAAGTCAATGATACAATCTGGTCGTTTTTCTTTCCCCTCTTCATCTTTTTCTGAATTCTGTGTCCGGAAATGAACATCTTTACTCAAACCAGATTTTTCTAGTAGTACTTCGAGTTGAAGTTCTCCCCAGTCACCTTGAGTTTTTGAATCTCCTTTAAGAGCATTGGTGAGGTTAATGGCATCTTGACTGATTTTCTGATTTGCTTCTTGAAGCATTGTTATTTGCTTAGACAAACCTGCTCTACCTTCTTGATCTTTTACATATTTGTCTTGAACGCTTTCCTCAAAACTTTTTATTTTTTCGCCTAATGGTTTTAATATCTGGTCTATATTTTTTTGATTTTGTACCGCAAACTTCTCCGATTTCTTTTCTAAGATAGCATTCGCCATATTTTCGAATTGACTTTGCAGTTGAACCTGTTGCGCTTCTAGTCGTTTGCCTTCTTCCGCAAGTTTATCTTGTAATGTTTCGACAATAGTATTTCTTGAAGAAACCGCTGCTTTGAGATCTCCTATTTGCTCTTCTTTAACTTTATTATCAACCTCTTCTTTAATGAGTCTTTGTTTCTCAGCCTCATAAAGTTCTTTCGAAACATAGCCACTAAGGTCTAAAGTTTCTGATTTTTTGACTGTTTTGCTTTTAGCGTATAACACTCCAATGCAGAAACCAGTTCCCAGCCCAATTAATAAATAAATCATTTCCATAGTTTTGTTTTTTGCAATATCTACTCTAATAAAGACAACTGCTGACAGTGGTCTTCTATTTTCCAATTTACACCTTCTTTATTTACTGAAGCTAGATACTCGTTTGTCTTAGTAAATGGTTTAGAACCAAAAAATCCATTACTTGCTGAAAAGGGGGATGGATGTACCGACTTTATAATACAGTGTTTAGTTTCATCAATTAGATGAATTTTTTTTTGAGCGAAATTCCCCCATAAGATAAAGACTAAATTCTCTTTACTGTTCGAAAGATGATTTATTACATTATCTGTAAATTGTTCCCAACCTTTTTTTTGATGAGAACCGGGACTATGTGCTTTTACGCTCAGTGTAGCATTTAATAAAAGTACTCCTTGAGAAGCCCAAGATTTTAGATCTCCTGTACTAGGGATTTTATGTCCAAAGTCACTTTGAAGTTCCTTATAAATATTTTTTAACGATGGTGGTACTTTAACGCCATTGGCAACAGAAAAACTTAATCCATTTGCCTGCCCATGGTTGTGGTAAGGGTCTTGTCCGAGAATAATGACCTTAACTTTATCTAAAGGAGTGCTTTTAAAGGCTTCAAAACACATGTTCTTTGGAGGGAAAACTCTATTTTTATTACGTTCATCTTCAACAAAAGAACAAAGATCTTTGAAATTATCATTTTCAAGTTCAGTATTCAATAGTTGTTTCCAGCAAGAAGGTAGACTTTTCTTCATCATTCAAAAATAAGCGATTTATTACTTTTATTGTATAGATACTTATCCTTTTCTACAATATTTTCACATCCAAATTTAACTTATTATTGACTCATGACGGCATTCTGTTAGCAAGATATATTTTTGTATTTTTGCTCAACATTAAAACCGAAATCATGAAAAAGCTTGTATTTATTGCCGCTTTATTTATTGTAGCTATTGCTGCTCAATCGTGCTGTGTAACATCTAATTGTCCTGGTGTAGCCCAAGTAGAAACTCCTCAAATTAATTCGTAATGAATTGGGTAGCTCTAACAGACTATTCTCAAATTCAGAAGGCTTTAGAAATCTCTGAGCCTTTTCTTGTGTTTAAACACAGTACTCGATGTTCTATATCTAGTATGGCTATGAGTAGGTTTGAGAGATCGTATGATCTTAAAGGAGTAGTGACTTTTTATTTAGACCTTATTGCATATCGGTCTATATCAGACCAACTTGCTAAAGACTATAAGGTACAACACCAGTCTCCACAATTATTATTTATTCAAGATGGGGTATGTACTTATAGTACTTCTCATAATTCCATCAATATTGATGCGATAAAAGAACTGCTTTAACGAGCAATATTAAGTTTACAGCTTAATTTGATGCTGTTAATACCTAGGTTATGGCAATAGAAAATACCACAGATAAAAAAGAAAAAAGACAAGGAAAACCAAAGTGGTTACGTGTAAAACTTCCTACTGGTGAGAACTATAAGAAGGTGCGTAAGTTGGTTTCTAGTCATAAACTCCATACCATTTGCGAAAGTGGTAATTGCCCGAATATGGGCGAGTGTTGGGGAGCAGGTACTGCGACCTTTATGATTCTTGGAAATATCTGTACCCGTTCTTGTGGCTTTTGTGCTGTTTCTACAGGGAAACCTTTAGCAGTAGATTGGTCTGAACCAGAAAGGGTAGCCCGTTCTGTAAAGTTAATGGAAGTAAAACATGCCGTTGTTACCTCTGTTGATAGAGATGACTTAAAAGATGGAGGGTCTATTATTTGGGCAGACACGGTAAAAGCAATCCGTAGAGTTAGTCCTACAACAACAATGGAGACTTTAATTCCAGATTTTAAAGGGAATATGGATCAGGTACAACGTATTATTGATGTGGCTCCAGAAGTCGTTTCTCATAATATGGAAACTGTAAAAAGATTAACTCGCTCCGTAAGAATACAAGCGCGTTATGAGCGTTCTTTAGAGGTCTTAAAACACCTTAAAGAAGGAGGGATGCGTACCAAAACTGGTATTATGCTAGGTCTAGGAGAAACAGAAGCTGAAGTTATTGAGGCTATGAAAGACTTAGTTGCTGTAGGTTTAGATGTGCTTACTTTAGGGCAGTACTTACAACCAACAACTAAACATTTACCTGTGCAAGATTTTGTTACTCCTGAGCAATTTGCTAAGTATAAAGTAATAGGCTTAGAGTTGGGGATACAATATGTAGAAAGTGGTCCTCTAGTACGATCATCTTATAAAGCAGAAAAACATTTAAAATAAGGAAAGAGGCTAACGCCTCTTTTTTTTTAGCTTATAATTATGAAGACTATAAAAGTAGGAATCAACGGATTTGGTAGAATTGGAAGAGCACTTTTTCGTGTTCTGTACAATAGAGAAGATATTCAAGTTGTTGTGATAAATGATGTTGCAGATGCTGAGGTATTGGCGCACCTACTAAAGTACGATTCTATTCATGGAGTTTTTGATGCTGAAATTTCTGCAACTCCAAATGCGATAAAAATTGATGATTCTCTTGTTAGGTACAGCCAAGAAGAACGATTAGAGGGCTTAAATTGGTCCGATTGCGATATAGTTGTTGAGGCTACAGGGATTTATTTATCGAAAAATGATTTGCTGAAACATCAAATTGCTGGAGCAAAAAAGGTTGTTTTAGCTGCTTCTCCTAAAGGGAATGATGTAAAAATGATTGTTCTAGGAGTTAATGAGGAAATCCTTAATGACTCTGACACCTTAGTATCTAATGCCTCTTGTACTACTAATTCGGCGGCTCCAATGGTTCAACTAATTGATGCTCATTTCGGAGTAGATCAGGCATATATTACTACGATTCATTCCTATACCAAAGATCAAAGTTTACACGACTCTCCTCATAAAGATTTGCGTAGGGCTCGTGCAGGTGCATTGTCTATAATACCTACAACTACAGGTGCTGCGAAAGCATTAACTAAAATTTTCCCTCACCTAGAAATAGGAGGTTGCGGAATGCGGGTTCCTGTTCCAAATGGTTCTTTAACAGATATGACTTTTATCGTTAAAAAGAACTGTACTATTGCAGAGGTTAACCAGGTGTTTCTAACTGCTTCTAGGACTACGCACAAAAATTATGTAGCCTATACTGTAGACCCAATTGTTTCTGTAGATGTATTGGGAAATAAAGCTTCTTGCTTATTTGATTCTCAATTGACTTCTGTTCTCGGTAAAATGGTAAAAGTAGTTGCTTGGTATGATAATGAAATGGGCTATTCTAATCGCTTAGCAGATTTAATAGTAAAATTGACTAAATAGTAAGATTGATCTATTTATTTATTGCTTTTGAATAGTTAGAGTGATAGAACTTTAATTCTAACAATCCATTCTCTAGGACTCCATATGAGTTGTAGTTCACCCATTCTCCTAAATTAATATACTTACTTGTTTTAGACAGTTGTATGTCTAAAGGAAGGTGTCTGTGTCCAAAAATAAAATAGTCGTGATGTATTTTTTTGAGTATTTCTTTGGAGTAATCTACTAGCCATTCATTTTCTTCTCCATCAAAAATGGCATCTTTTTCCTTGTTGGTGATTCTGCTTTTACTAGAAAAATAATTAGCCATTCCATAAGACGCATTAGGATGTAGTCTAGAGAATAACCATTGACATATGTTTGAGGTAAACACCTTTTTTAGTACCTTATATTTATGGTCTCCAGGTCCTAGTCCATCTCCATGTCCTATGTAACAAGATTTCCCCTGAAGAGATACTTGAATTGGGTTTCTATAAACCTTCATCCCTATTTCTTCTTCTAGGTATCCGAAGGTCCACAAGTCGTGGTTTCCAGTGAAAAAGTGCACTGGAATTCCAGAGTCACAGATCTCTGCAAGCTTTCCTAAAATACGTACAAATCCTCTAGGTACTGCACTTTTCCATTCGTACCAAAAATCGAATATATCTCCTACTAAATAAATTTCAGCAGCATCTGTTTTAATTTCATTTAACCATGAAATAATAAGGCGTTCTCTTTCTAAGCTCTGTTCAGAATTAGGAGCTCCTAAGTGAAAGTCGGATGCGAAATATATTTTAGCTCTAGTAGACATCTTCTATTTTAAGAGTTCAGAAATCTTATTACTAAGAGTGTGCTCGTCTAAATTTTGACCGATAATTCTACCGTCAACATCTATAAGCACGGTGTAAGGTATGCTTCGGAAATTATATAAGTTCCGAACTTCAGAAGCCCAGCCTTTTAGCTCACTCACTTGTGGCCAAGTAAGTTTATCTGTTTCTACAGCTTTTTTCCAATCTTGTTTTGCCGTGCTTTGTTGTGTAGATCCATCCAAAGAAATACTAATTATTTCTAATCCCTTATCGTTAAACTTCTCATAGAGTTTTACTATTTTCGGATTTGCTAATCGGCAAGGTTTACACCATGATGCCCAAAAGTCCAAAAGAATTAGTTGTCCTTTAAAGTCACTAAGTGATATAGAATCTCCATTTAGGTCTTCCATTGTGAAGTCTGGAGCATATGCTAAATCTAAAATGTTTGCTATTAACTTACTATGTGAAGAGTTTGGCCAATTAGTTGTAAAAGCTTCATTCACTTTTTTGTAGTGCTCATAATCGCTTTGAAGATTCAGTACATTTTCGCCTTTCACAGATTGAAAAAGTGCAAGAATAGAAGCTTTTGAATGAATGTTTGTATCAATAAAAGATTTTAAAAAGTTTGTATGCTCCTCAAATGCGAAATTAAATCGTTCTTGGATCGCAATAAAATCTTCTTTTTGTGCCTGTTTTGCTTCTTCGTAAATAGCATCGATTACTATTTCAAATGCATTTACTTTGTGATTTAACTCATAAATCAGATCAGATCCTTTAGATCCAGAAACAGTATAGTTTGTACCCCATCCTTCTCTACTTCCTCCAATTTCAAGTTTTTCACCTTTCTCAATTAAAAGATTTATCCCTTCACCTTCTAGAGTTCTCAATAAAAAAAATGCAGAACCTTCTAAGGTGTTTGCCACAACAAACTCTCCATCTACTGCGTAAAGAGTATCTATAAGTAATAGATTTTCTGCTTCTATTTTTTCAAATATAATAGTATCTACACCTTCTACTTCAGCATGAATAGAAAAGTCGCCCTCCGGCCTTTCCATTTTAGATTGACATGCAGAAAACAAGATGGTGACTAGTAGGAAAAGGGATACTAAAATTCGCATATAATTATTTTTCAAGTTCTTCTCTTAAAAGTTGATTGGTAGATTTAGGGTCTGCTTTACCACGAGAGAGTTTCATTACCTCTCCCATAAACAAACCTAGTAGATTCTTTTTCCCGCCTTTATAAGCTTCTGCTTTTTCTGGGAATTTCGCAATTGCTTCTTTAATGAATCCAAGAATTGCATCACGATCAGAATCTTGAATAAGCTGATTGTTTTCAGCTAACTCTAAAGGACTCATTTCTGGATGCTTTACCATCAAAGGGAATAATTCTTTACTCACTTTGGAGCTCGAAATCTTACCCTCTTTAATTAAGCTAATCAATTCACTTATTCTCGAAGCTTCAATATTTAGTGCATCTATCGGAATTGCCTTTTCGTTAAGGTGAGATTTGATAGGTCCCATAACGATGTTGGCAGCCATCTTGTATTCTTTGGTCGTTTTTAAGATTTCTTCAAAATACAAGGCTATCCCTTTAGTATCTGTAAGGTTTCGAGCATCGTAATCCGATAAGCTGTATTTTTTGGTGTACTTAGCGTACAACTCTTCTGGTAGTGCTGGTAAACCAGATTTTATTTCACTTATATAACTTTCTGGAATTAGAATAGGAGAGAGGTCTGGTTCT
>CAJWJW010000037.1 GCA_913041775.1 uncultured Flavobacteriales bacterium | reverse complement strand
CTATAAAGCTCCTTTTTTGTGTTTTATAAATCTCTCATCAAGACCTTGTATAGTTGTACCATATCGGCAATATCTTCTTTATGAACTTTCTCATCGGGTGTATGTACGTTGTCTTCTGGAGCACCAACAAAACACCAATCAAATGGATAGGGTGATTTCTGAAGGCTATTACCATCTGAACCACCTGCATCTTCAACTTCGAGTTGGAATTTTATTTTGTTATTTTTTGCAATCTCTATAATTTTTCGAATGTATGATTTTCTAGGTATACCAGAATCTCTCATCGATATTGCAACTCCTTTACCGTGTGGTACACCAGGAGTAACCCAAGTAATGTCAGAGATTAATGCTTTTCGTACCCCCCAGTTTTCGTAAATGTGTTTTCCAAGATAGCCTACAGAACCTCCGCCTGTTTCTTCCCAGCAAGAGAATGCAATAACTCCATCTTCTAATGTCTCTGCAACTTGTAGCGCATTCCACATCCCAAGTCGATTATCCATATAGCAATTTTGTATATAGTCCTCGTCTTCGCGCCAGTTAGGTTTAAAGGTAAGGTTAGTACCTCTGTCTATATCTCTATCTAGTTTATAAGAAATTGCTTTAGTTTCCTCATCAACAACTAATTCTGTTTCTATAGCACCTTTAGAATCTTCTCCTACAAGCTTAATTCCATTTAGAAGTCTTGGTCCACCAAGTTTCACCAATTCTTTACCATAACGCACTGTAAATCCGATTGAATCTAAGTGTGCAAAAATGGCTGTACGTGGAGTACCAAACTTCAGCATTAAGCAATCTTGAAATTCATCGCCATAAATAAGTTCTGGCTGTACTTTCCAATTTGCTTTATTTTTCTCTACATAGTCAATTATGAAATCTCTTAATGGAGCTTCATCTCCAGCAGGAGCTTGTATCGATTGTAGTTCTTTGAGTAATGAGTAATCCATATGCTTAATTAATAATTGACAATTATAAATGATGAATTTAGCGCTTCCCACTTCTGAAAATAAGGCTTATTCATCTACTACTTTTTTTATGCTAATGTTCTTTAGTCCAGTAAATTTCTCTTGAGCTTTTAGCGCTTCTTTTTTTCGTATTGCAAAAATTAGTCTGCAATCCAATTCCATTTTTTGCGAAATTATGTCTACGCCTAAGTCTTTAATAAAACGCATAACTGTATTCATTTCAGGATACCCAAAGCGAAGTTCAAACTCCTCATCAATTGTACATTCTACAATTTCAGCATTATTTAAAGCTTCTAAAGCAGCAGTTTTGTAAGCATTCATCATTCCTCCAACACCCAATTTTGTACCACCAAAATATCGAACAACGACTACACCAACATTGGTTAATTCTTTAGCATCAATCTGACCTAATATCGGTTTTCCTGCAGCATTGGTAGGTTCACCATCATCGTTGGCTCTATAAACAGAGTAATCTTGTTTTAAGCGGTATGCGTAGCAATGATGTCTTGCTGTATGGTGTTCCTTTTTAAGATCCTCAATTTTTAGTTTTAATTCCTGCTCACTTGTTATAGGATAAGCATAGCCAAAAAACTTTGAACCTCGATCTTTAAAGAATCCTTCAGAAGGAGCTTTAATAGTTTTGTATGAATCCTTTATTTCACTCAATTATGATAGAGATATAAGAAGGATAGAGAGCATTGCAATTACAATACCTATCCAATTAATTTTAGACAAATGCTCTTTAAATAAGAGGCTTGCAAATATAGCCGATGTCGCTACAATTCCCATATTATTAATAGGAAATACAAAAGTACTTTCTGGAAAGTGGTTTAAGCACTTTAAGAAAAGCACAATAGACAAGACATTCGGAATACCTAAGACAATACCAGCTATTGCATTTTTGAGCTTTAATGGATGTCCATTTAAATACTTTATTAAGAGAATTGGCACTCCAATACAACCTGCAATAGTATATAGTACAGAACTAAACTCTAATTCTAAACCCTTGTTAACTATTTCGTAAGTATCCTGGCTATAGATTAAAATGAGGTCTAGCAAGCCAGTACAAATAAATAATACAACAGGAACTAGTATATAATTTCTATTGACTTCGCTTGTTGATTGTTCTTTTTTTGAAGTGAAGTAGATAGAGAGCAGTGCCAAGGAGATTCCTAATATTTTAAGAAAACTTATGCTGTCTCCATAATAGATAAATCCAAATATTACAGGAATACAAAGAGATATTTTTGTAGACACTGAGGTTATTGCAATTCCAATTTTTTGAGTAGAATAAGCTATCAAATTAAAAACACAAATAAACATAAGCCCTATAGTAAAGGCAGATTTAAACCATGGTTCAGCAATAATTTGTGTTGGTACAAATGGACTGTCAGATAGAAATATGCAAATACTTCCTGCAGTAATATAGTTAAATACGATTGCTTGAAAATTGTCTATTTCAAAACGTTGAAACAGTTTAAATATCAGAATTAGCCCTGTAGTAAAGAGGATACTTAGTAGTAAGTATATCATTTATTGAATTGTAGTTAATGCGCCTTACCGACACAATTAATTTTTTGAATCATTTTTATACCAGCTCAACAGGTCTGTAGAAATACTTTCTTCTGTATTAGGTTTTGTTATTAATACAGGAGCAGAAATACCTTCTTCTAAATTTTCTTTACCAGTAAAGACCCGTGTTTCGTCCCATAAATTCATATCGATAAAAGATTGAAGTGTTTCTCTTCCTCCTTCAATAATCACTGAGTGAATATTTCTTTTATGGAGTTCCTTTAGTATTCTTTCGTGAAGATTAGAAAAATCAATGGTTATGTATTCTGTAGACTCTGAACTCTTTTTTGATTCTGCTGTAAATACAAGCGTCTTAGCCGAGTTGTTAAATACTTGTAAGTCTGTCGAAAGTCTTAATTGCCTATCCAAGACTAATCTTAATGGTTGTTCACCTTCCCATAATCGTGCAGTAAGTGCAGGATTGTCTTTCTCTGCAGTATGCGTACCTACTAAAATTGATGCTTCTTCAGTTCGCCATTTATGTACTATTTTCTTAGATTCTGAACTTGTAATCCAAAAAGGCTTTCCTTGTTGTTGTGTTGTAGGAGCAATAAAGCCATCTTTTGTTTGGGCCCACTTAAGTATTATATAAGGTCTTTTTTTCTGATGAAAAGTAAAAAAACGCTTATGCGATTCGAGGCATTCAGCTTCTAATACAGCAAGCTTTACATTTGCTCCAGCATCCTGCAACATAGCGATTCCTTTACCTGAAACTTCAGAGAATGTGTCTATACATCCAATAACCACATTAGGAATTTTATGTTTAATAATTAATGCTGCACAGGGTGGTGTTTTTCCGTAATGTGCACAGGGTTCCAGACTCACATAAATAGTCGACTCTTTTAACAGAGACTTGTCTTTAACAGAATCCACTGCAATTACTTCTGCATGGGCTTCTCCAGACTTTTTATGCCAACCTTCTCCTATAATTATTCCACGGTATACAATTACAGATCCTACCATTGGATTGGGGTAGGTTTTACCCAAACCTAAAGCGGCCAATTCTAGGCATCTTTTCATGTAAATTTCATCCTGCTGCATAGCTCAAAAATAGACAAAATGCTTTAGTTTTAGGCTATGCAAAAAATCAAAGATATTCGACTATTTTTAAAGGATGTTTTAGGGAGTCAATTCCCTGATTCTGAATTGAGAGGCTTTCTAAATTGGATACTAGAATTCGTTTTCGACTTCTCAGCAACCGATGCTCTTATGAAAGCTGAAGAGCTTTTAAAGGAAGAAGATATTATTGAAGTGAAAAGAATAGTGGCTCTTTTAAAGAAAGACAACCCGATACAGCAGATTATTGGTTATACTTGGTTCTATGGATCTAAGTTTAGGATTTGTAAAGAAGTGTTAATTCCTCGACCTGAAACTGAAGAGTTGGTAGATTGGATTCTAAAAGATGAATTAGAGCGAAAAAGCCTTTTAGATATTGGTACAGGTTCTGGATGTATACCTATTGCAATAGATTTAAATAGCCATGCTAGAGTCACTAGTTTAGATGTTTCGGCTCCTGCTTTGGATAAGGCAAAAGAAAACGCTTGTATTTTAAAATCGAGAGTTACTTTTATTCACGCCGATATATTAAATCCATCTACTACAAGTCTCCTTGGTAAGTATGATGTAATAGTAAGTAATCCGCCCTATGTATTAGAATCGGATAAAAAGCTAATGGCTGCCAATGTGTTAAACAACGAACCTCATTTGGCTCTTTTTGTGCCAGACGATAATGCTTTGATGTTTTATGAAGCTATTGCAAATATTGCAGTAGATAAACTTCATTATAATGGATTACTATATTTTGAAATTCATGAAAACAAAGGAGAAGAAATTGTAAGTATGCTTATTAATTTAGGTTTTACCTCAATAGAATTACGGAAGGATTTACAAGGAAAAGATAGAATGATAAAAGCCGTTTGGAAATTGTAAATTGCTTTTATTTTCCAGAAGTGTAATTATACGTTTAATTAATTATTAGATTAGAATTAAATGGACGCAGCGTCTAGAATACAAAAGCTTAGGACCGAAATAGAAAGTCATAATCACGCTTACTATTTATTGGACGTGCCTATAATTAGTGATTTTGAATTCGATAAATTATTGGAGGAGCTTTTACTTCTAGAAAGCGAAAATCCAGTTTTTTTCGATAGTAATTCTCCCTCTCAACGTGTTGGTGGAACAGTAAATAAAAATTTCGAAACTGTAAATCACAAACGTCCAATGCTTTCTTTAGGGAACACCTATTCGGAAGAAGATTTAAGAGATTTTGATAAACGAGTACAGAAAATTATTACGGAACCTTATACCTATGTGTGTGAGCTTAAATACGATGGTACGTCAATAAGTTTACAGTATAAAAATGGTATTCTTCACCAGGCACTTACTCGTGGCGATGGAACCCAGGGAGATGATGTAACTTTTAATGTAAGAACCATAAATACAATTCCTTTAAGGCTTTTGGGAAACCCACCCAAAGAGTTTGAAATTCGTGGCGAGATATTTATGCCGCATAAAGGATTTGATGCAATGAATAAAGAAAGAGTAGAATTGGGTTTAGAGCCTTTTGCAAATCCTAGAAATGCAAGTTCTGGTTCTTTAAAAATGCAAGACAGTGCGGTGGTTGCAAAGCGTCCTCTTGATTGCTTTTTATACCATGTACTCGAAGATGAAAATACAATTGACTCACACTATTTAAAGCTTGAAGAGGCTCGTAAATGGGGATTTAAAATACCTACGGAGACTAAAACTCACGATACTATAGAAGGTGTTTTGTCTTTTGTCGCTTTTTGGGAAAAGGAACGTAAAAATCTTCCCTACGATATTGATGGAATTGTAATTAAAGTAGATAGTAGTATACAGCAAGAAGAACTTGGCTTTACAGCAAAATCTCCTCGTTGGGCAATTTCGTATAAGTTTAAAGCTGAACAAGCTGAAACTGTATTAAATAAAATTACTTATCAGGTTGGTCGTACAGGAGCAATTACACCTGTAGCCAATTTACAACCTGTTCAATTGGCAGGTACACTTGTAAAAAGAGCTTCTCTGCATAATGCAGATCAAATAGCTAGACTCGATGTTCGTGTTGGCGATACAGTCTATGTAGAAAAAGGTGGGGAAATAATCCCTAAGATTGTTGGTGTTGCTGTAAAAAAAAGAGATTTGTTTTCTCAATCGACACTTTATATAACTGAATGTCCGGAATGTGATACCCAATTAATACGCAAGGAAGGTGAGGCTCAGCATTATTGTCCAAATGATAAAGCTTGTCCACCTCAAATAAAAGGTAAAATAGAACACTTTATCAGCCGTAAGGCTATGAATATTGATGGTTTAGGAACAGAAACTATTGACCAATTTTTTAAAGAAAGTCTGATTTCTAATGTAGCTGATTTGTACTTTTTAACAAAGGAGCAAATCCTTCCTTTAGATAGAATGGCAGAAAAATCTGCATCTAAAGCTGTGTTGGGGATTTTAGAGTCCAAAAAAATCTCTTTCGAAAGAGTTTTGTATGCTTTAGGTATTCGGTATGTAGGAGTAACAGTAGCTAAAAAATTAGCTTACCATTATCAAAATCTAGATGCATTAAAATCGGCCGATCTAGAACACCTGACCAAGGTAGATGAGATTGGAGGTAGAATTGCTCAAAGTGTACTAAATTGGTTTCAAGTTGAAGAGAATAAGGTTTTAATAAACCGATTAGTTGAAGCAGAGCTGAAATTGGAAATAGACGGGGCTATCTTAGCAGATAGAACTCATATACTACAAGGGAAATCCTTTGTAATCTCGGGAGTATTTATCCATCATTCACGCGATGAACTTAAAAAAATTATTGAACAAAATGGTGGGAAAAATACGGCTTCAATCTCTAAGATGACCAGTTTTCTTGTTGCTGGAGATAAAATGGGACCTAGTAAAAGAGAAAAGGCTGAAACGCTAGGTGTATCGATTATCTCAGAAGATGAATTTATAGAATTATTAAAATGAAATTTTTAACAGACATAAAACATTGGTTTGGTCAGTGGCAATTAAAACGATCAGATTTAGAAACCGAACGTACACGTGCTGTTTTTAATTTGAAAACTGCCCAAAAGATTACAGTTTTATTTGATGCTACAAACCCTAAAGATATTATCAGTGTAAAAGAACTAGTAAAGATTTTATCTCCTGGAAAGGATTTAGTTTCTGCTATGGGCTTTGTTAATGAAAAGGATAAGTCTTTTGAACATATGTCTACCTTACATTTCGATTTTTTCTCTAATGAGAATTTAAATTGGTTTGGTAAACCTCAAGGTATGGTTATAGATAATTTTCTAAAAGAAGAGTACGACATCCTTATAGATTTGACTTTAACAAAATTTTATCCGCTTACTTATATGGCTGTTGCTTCACCAGCAAAATTTAAAGTTGGTAGGTGTAGAGCAGATGTAGGGGTTTTAGACTTAAGTATTGACAACACTAAAGACCAAAGTTTAGAAGCTTTGATTAAAGATATAACGTATTATTTAAATCGTATAGAACCGATATGAAAACAGATTTTAAAGGAACAGGAGTCGCAATGGTAACTCCTTTTAGTAAAGATAAATCAATTGATTATAAAGGTTTAGAAAACCTTATTGAATATTTAATTGATGGAGGTGTAGAGTTTTTAGTTTCTATGGGTACTACTGGCGAAAGTGCTGTTTTATCAACAGAAGAAAAGCTAGGTATTGTCGCTTTTTCAAAAAGTAAAATCAATGGTCGTTTACCTTTTGTAGTTGGAATTGGTGGAAACAATACAACAGCTGTAGTTGATCAAATCAATACTATCGATTTTACAGGAATAGATGCTATACTTTCTGTTTCTCCTGCTTATAATAAACCAACTCAAGAAGGGATTTACCAACATTTTAAAGCTATTTCTGAAGCTTGCCCTGTATCTATTATCCTTTACAATGTTCCTGGAAGAACTAGTTCTAATATGTCTGCAGATACTACTTTACGTTTGGCTAATGACTTTGAAAATATTGTAGCCGTAAAAGAAGCGTCTGGAGATATGGAGCAAATCATGCACATTCTTAGAGATAAGCCTAAAGGGTTTAATGTTCTCTCTGGAGATGATGCATTAACCTTACCAATGGTCCTTATGGGAGCTTTAGGTGTAATTTCTGTTCAAGCAATGGCTATGCCAAATGAGTTTTCTGAAATGGTTCGTCAAGGATTAAAAGGTAATTTAGAAAAAGCAAGGGCATTGCATTATCCACAATTAAAAATTATAGACAATCTCTTTGTTGAGGGGAATCCTGCAGGAATAAAAGCCTGCTTAAAGATTAAAGGAGTTTGCGATGATTACGTTCGACTTCCTTTGGTAGGGATTTCTAGAGAGCGGTATTTAAAACTCGAAAACTTATTACACTAACTAAAAAGGCTCCGAAAGGAGCCTTTTTTTTAATTACAAGTTGTTGTAATCGTAATAATATAACCTTCACCAGTTTGAATTATAGGTGCTGTATTTTCGATTAATAATAATTCAGAATCACAAAAATTAACTTCTGTAGTTAAGTCATCCTGTACAACATTATCATGCATTATTGTTATACTACAGGTTTTGCAAACTTCTTCAATACAAGATGAAAAGCTTAAAATAATGAAAACACTAAATCCGAATAAATACTTCATTTAATAGCTTGTACAAGTTCTAACTCTTTCTATTGGACCTGCGATAGTAGATTTAGGTTCATTTTCTATAGTGTCTAAAACTTCTCCGCAATATACATTTACAGTTTTTAAATGCTCCATTTTCGCTCCGTTATAGAAAACTTCAATTTCACATGTTTTACATTCTTCTTTACAAGAAGTAAAAACTAAAAGTAATAATCCGATTGGGAATAATATCTTTTTCATCGATAGCTTTATTAATAACAACTAATAAATGTGGTTAATTCCACTGTAGTCTCAGATACGCCCTGATCAATAGTTCCTGTGGTATAATCCAGATCAATCATTTCTTGAAGTTCTTCGCCACAATAATCTTCTTTTACAGATTCTAACATGTAAACCTGACCTCCTTCAATAACATAGTAAGTGGTAGATTCACAAGTTTTACATCGGTCTTCTACACAAGAAGAAATTAGTAAAAATAAAAGTAGAGGGAATGCTCTAAAAAGTAGTTTCATTTTTAATGTTTTGATGATTCGAATATAGGAAATTTATTGGTCTTTTTTGCGAGGTCTTCTCCAGCGTCTTCTTCTCCAAGGAGCCTTCCTTACCAAGTCCATTTCTGTACCACTTCTCGGATAAGCTACATCACCGTAATAGAATTTTGTAGCATAGGTTTCGTCTAAGGTCTTAGTGTTCTTTGTATAGTCTTTAGAACTGTATAAAGTCCATGGTATAATTTGACCATTCCCCTCGTATAATAAACCCTCTTGTGCATGAATTTCTCCATTGTACCGAATTACCACACCGTTTTTTGCCTTAGTACTAAATGAGTGATCTCCTCTTCTAACTCCTAAAACTAAATGCCCATCATCTAATTGAAATTCTTTCCATCCATGATTGTGAAGTTTACCAAAAGAGGTGATCTGTACAATTACCGGAACAGTATCTCTTTCGTAGATAAATATTGACTCCCAGTCGTGTTCGTGATTTTCAATATGCGAATTCTCTCCATAGTAATACCAATACTGATACACATTATGACTATAGGTTTCGGCATAGTTAAAATAGACTGTTGGAACCTGGTTGTTAGGTCCTCTGTCTTCTAAACCTGTTCTACCTATTCCCTTAATTTCCTTTCCTATGGCATAGGTAACCATGTTTTCCAAATTATCCTCTGGATCAAACTTCTTATCTCCATTGGCATCTTGATGTGTATTGAAATCTATAGGTATTGGGAAGTTCTTTTCTGAGGTTTTCATAAACCCACCTTCTTGAAAAGTTAAAGTAGATAAGTATTTATTTGCATCTACGAATTCGTTTCTTCGTTCTTTCTCTTGTGCATTTACAACAGAAAATGTGCAGACAATTAGTAAATAAATCAAGCCGAATTTCTTGTTGAGAAGTTCCATTAAATATGTACGATTTTTTTGATTGAAATAACTAATTTAGGGCTTCGAAAATTAACAATATTTAACAACTATTAACCATAGCTTAACCCGCTAAGGCGACGACAAAATTTATGTTTGTTTTTGTCTTAAGGCAACAAATATAAACACATTTAGAATGGATAGTGTAAACATCAAAGAAATTA
>CAJWJW010000036.1 GCA_913041775.1 uncultured Flavobacteriales bacterium | reverse complement strand
TGTTCCAACACCTAGGGTTTACAGACGACGAAGCACAAGAGCAATTTGGTTTCTTGATGAACGCATTCGAATATGGTGCCCCTCCACATGGTGGTTTGGCTTTCGGTTTAGACCGTCTTTGTTCTATTATGGGCGGAGCAGAATCTATTCGCGATTTCATTGCCTTCCCTAAAAACAACTCGGGTAGAGATGTAATGATTGACGCACCTTCTAATATTGACAATGTTCAATTGGATGAATTAAGCTTGAGCTTAGCATTGAAGAAATCATAAAACTTTCCTTTATATAACAAAAAAGCACGAATTGCACGAACCCTGAATTGATAGTCCTGACCGACGTAATCCCAGTCGCCAGAATCTAAATCGACGTTAACCGCCTCGTTAATAGGGTCGTCAGCACTCGACCAAGAAGACCAATAATAAGGCCAATAATCAGTTAGCTGAAAACTTACATCGTGCATCCGTTATTCAATAAAGAAGCTTTTATAGAGGACGCCATGAATGGTATTGATGCCTTAAGCGTTACTCAAAGAAGTGCACATATTTCCGATGCAATGAATACCCATTTACCAGAATCATAAGAGGCTATTGCTATTATATTAAAGTCTCTCACTCCTCCATTAAAAGAGACCGAGGGTAACGGACTTGCAGTACTATTTTACATGCCACATTGCGATTTTGTAGCAAAATACGGAATTGATTATTTTGAAATTTCGATGAATGCTCAATACGAATTAACAAAACGATTCTCTTGTGAATTTTCCATTCGTCCCTTTATTGTTAATGAGCAACATAAAACTCTGCAAGTTCTATATAAATGGATGAATTACGAAGATCCTCACATAAGGCGCTTGTGTTCTGAAGGCACAAGACCTAGATTGCCTTAGTCTACAAAAATTGACTCTTTTGTAAAAGATCCAAGTCCAACTATAGGGATTTTAGAACATTTAAAAAATGATCCCGATTTATACGTCAGAAGAATTGTTGCCAATCATTTGGGAGATATAGCCAAAGATCATTTAGATTTAGTTTTGGGTATTTGTGAAAAGTGGTTAGTTAATGCTAGTACTGAACTAAAATGGGTGATTCGACATGCTTTAAGAAATCCTGAAAAGAAAGGACATAAACAAGCTATAGAAATAAGACGAAAAGCTAAATAAACTCGAAGCAGTGTTTTAAATTTAAAACAGGCCATTTGAGGATTCAATATAAATAACTAATAGTCCTGGCAAAACCCTTACATTGGGGCGTATTTTGTCCGAAAGGACTTAGAAAAAATAAGCTATGAAAAAAATTCTACTTTCTTTAACCTTCATACTGTGTTGTAGTGCCTTTGCACAAATAGAAATGCGCTATGCACAGAGCACCGACAACAATCCACAATGGATACAGTTGATGTACACAGAAAATCCAGATGCAGGATTAATTACCAAGGCTTACCAAGACTATTATAAAACGCATCCCTTTGTAAAAAACAAATACACGCAATACTACAAAAGATGGCAACGATCTATTAGTAGAGCCTCTGCCAAGCCAACACAAAAATACATAGATGCTAGTAAAGCAACCAAATCTGCAGCAATGTGGATTCCACGAGGTCCTTTCGATTTCGATATTGATGCCGCTAGTAGGTCTTATGCTCCTGGAGCCGCACATATTTATTGTGTAGAACAAGCCCAAACGAATACCAATGTTATTTATGCAGGAACTGCAACCGCAGGATTTTGGCGTTCTAACGATAAAGGAGAAAACTGGTTTTGTATTTCAAAATCGCTTCCTATAAGCTCTGTATACGCCGTAGAAATAGATCCTTCTGACGAAGATATTGTCTATTTCTCAGGTGCTGGAACCTTATACAAATCTACCGATGGTGGCTCAACACATACCGATATAGGTTCAGGTGAGTTCAGTTCTGGTATAAGTATCAAAGAAATTATGATCCACAATGGAAAATTGTGGGTAGCCTCCGATCAGGGATTGTATTATTCTACTGATAATGGGAACTCATTTACCCAAGAAGAATCAGGTTCTTGGCAAGAAATGGAAATTCATCCTACAAACGGCCAAGTAATTTATGCGATCCGCGTAAACAGTACTTCGACCTCATTTTTTAAATCTACAGACAACGGATCTAGTTTCACAGAGATAGGAAACGGATGGCCAAATCCAGCTGATGGAGACGAGCAAAAACGTACAGAAATTGCCGTAAGTGCTGCCTCACCTAACAAAGTTGTAGCACTCGCAACAGGAGCTGCCAATGGAGGTTCTGGTTTATATGGTGTGTATATTAGTGAAGATCAAGGAGCCAACTGGGAATTTAAATGCTGTGGGGCTCAACCTGGAGGTCCTGCTTCGACCACAAATATTAATACGATGGCATGGAGCGATACGGGTACTGACGATGGCGGACAATACTATTACGATGTAGCCTTAGCTGTAAATCCTTTAGATGCAAACACAATTCATATTGCTGGGGTGCAGCATTGGATTTCTACCGATGGTGGAGATACTTTTACCTGCCCAGCGAAATGGTCGCATCCTGAAAAAGACGAGTACATACACGCAGATATTCACGATATGCGTTATTTTGGAAACGACCTTTGGGTTGCCTGCGACGGTGGAGTTTTCTACTCGAATAATGCTGGTGGTAGCTTCGATAAAAAAATGTACGGTATTTCGGGAACAGACTTCTGGGGTTTTGGAGCTGGATTTAACGATGGTGAAGTTATGCTAGGTGGAACCTATCATAACGGAACAATGATTAAAGACCACGAAGTTTACGAAGGTGGTTGGATTTGTGCCGAAGGTGGAGATAACTACCGTGGATTTGTGAATTTTGCAGATGCGACTAAAGTTTATACCGATGGTGGTGGAAGAATTTTACCGGGCGACAGAACCGTTGGATTGGGCTCTTTCTCTATGCAATACAAACCAAATGCATCTTATATTATTGGAGAGTCGAGCAACCTAGAATTTGACCCTCGCTCACCTAACATCTTATACATAGGAAATGAAACTACACTGTATAAGTCTTATGACAATGGAGCGAGCACAACAGTCTTAAACGATTTTGGGGAAAAAGTAACCTCAGTAGAGGTAGCTTGGGCTAATCCAGACTATATATACGTAGCAACCTATGCAGGTTGGTGGGATACAAAAAAAATGTATAGATCTACCAATGCAGGGAGCACATGGACAGATATTACACCATCGTCTTCCGTAGTAAACGGACAAACATGGATTCCTTATGACATTACCATCAGTAGCGATAATGAAAATCATATATGGATGGTGCGTACTTCAATGTATGGAACCCCAAGTGATGGACAAGGATACGATGTGTTTAAATCTACCAACGGAGGATCTAGTTGGACAAACTGGACAACTGCTACTTTAAACGATGAAAACATCACTAATATAGAACATCAAAGAGGTTCTAATGGCGGTGTGTATATTGGGACTAGACAGGCAGTTTATTATAGAGACAATTCTATGAGCGATTGGATTTTGTACAACAACAATCTGCCACTTCGTACAGCTTCTACGCAATTGATCCCGTATTATAAAGAAGGAATTCTTAAAAACGGAACCAACCAAGGAGTGTGGGAGGTAGATTTTTACGCAGAAAGTTCTCCTTCGGCACAAATTGCAGCAGATAACTTCACAATTAACTGTACCAATAACATTGTACAGTTTTACAACCACTCGGCAATGAGAACTGAAGGTGAAGAATTTTTATGGTCTTTCCAAGGTGGAGTTCCATCGAGTTCTACAGACGAAAACCCGATGGTTTACTATGCCAATCCAGGTAATTTTGATGTTACACTTACTGTTAGTGACGTAAACGGAACAGATACTCAAACGATAGCCAATTTTATAGAATTTGCGGATTTAAGCCTTACTGAGCCGAACGAAATGAGTCAAAATTTTGATTCTGGAGAGTTCCCTCCTACTGGATGGATGCTTCCTGAAGCTGCTTATTCTTGGCAAGAAATAGAAATTACAGATGCAAACTGTGAAGCTAGTAGTGCAGCATATGTAGACAACTTTTCAATTAGCCAAAGTGGAGTTGAGGCAGGATTACTTAGTCCAAAAGTGAATTTAAGTACTTTCGACAATGCCACATTAAGCTTTAATTATGCCTATGCAAGGTATGCCTCTAACTATTCCGATGGATTAAAAGTGCAAGTATCTACAGATTGTGGAGCTACTTGGGCAACTCTGTGGGAAGCTTACGGTACAGCCCTCGCAACCGTTCCAGACAACAGTGATTGGTGGGAACCAACTTGTGGAGATTGGGATAACTTGAATATAAGTTTAGTAGAATATGCAAACCAAACCGTAAACGTGCAATTTGTGAATGTGAATGGCTACGGTAATAGTCTGTTTATAGACAATGTAAATTTTGTAAACAACGACGGTTCTTTAGATCTCATCAACCCTATTTTAGGTTGTATAGACAGCAATGCTACAAACTATAATGCAAATGCAAATATAGACAATGGCTCGTGTGAATACATCGCTTTTGGTGGGCAAGAAATCAATTTAAATCAGGGATGGAATATAATTTCAACCTATATTATACCTACAAACCCAGATTTAGAAATGACACTAAATGAGGTGGTAGACCAAATAGTAATTGTAAAAGACTTTTTAGGAAACGCTTACCTACCCGCTTGGAGTTTTAACGCCATAGGAAACATAAGCAACTACGAAGGATACCAAATAAAAGCCGCTTCCAACTGTAGCTTTACAGTTGAAGGGGAGATTATTGCACCAGAAAACACAACAGTACCTGTAGAAGAAGGTTGGAATATAATTCCCTATTTACGTCAAAATAGTGCCAATGCAGAATTGGCATTAGAAGAGGTTTCTGATGCACTAGTGATTGTAAAGGACTATTTAGGAAGCGCCTATTTACCTGAATGGAATTTTAATGGAATTGGTGATTTTGATGCCGGACAAGGGTATCAGTTAAAAGCCAGTTCCGCGTTTGACTTGCAATACATTTCTAATAATTCAGAATATAGAACAGCAACTTTAAAGACCATTAACAACAAGATTTCAAGAAAGGAATTTACGTTGAATACAGGTTCTAATATGCAGCTCTTAATTCCAGAAAATGCTTGGAATACTGCAGTAAGTACTGGAGATGAAATTTATGCATACGATGCTGAAGGAAGACTTATTGGTGCTAGTAAAGTAACACTTCCTAATACCGTAATTTGCCTTTGGGGAGACGATGTACTTACCGAAGAAAAGGAAGGTTTATACGCTGCAGAAGACGTGGCATATAAACTATGGACGAATGGGAAAGAAAAGGAAATTCAGATAAATACCAAGCAGGGGAATACTTACCTACAAGATCAATTTAGTATTGCATCACAAATAACAGAAAATGTTATTGAAAGTACTTTACAATTAATGGATGCAGTACCAAACCCAGCAAAAGACCAAACAATAATTCGTTTCTATATCGAAAATGATAGTCAAATACAACTTGAGCTTTTTGATATAATTGGAAATAAGGCTTTAGATCTTGCTAAAGGATCTTATTCTAAAGGGTATCACGAATTTAAGATTGATGTAAGCAAGCTTTCTGCTGGTTCGTACCTCTACCAAATAAGATGTAATATGGAGCGAAAGAGTAAAAGATTAGAGATTGTAAAATAATCCCGGAACACGAGGGAGTCAAAGACAAAATCAGATTCCCATTCTTTTACTAGTTTTCACAAGAACAGTATTTATACCAAAACCCCCTAATCGAAAACATTTCGATTAGGGGGTTTTATTTCAATTCTAGTATAAACTTATATACTTATCCGCCTGATTACAGGAAGCATTAATAATCTTGTCTTTTGAGTATTTACTTTTCTTTTTTTTAGCCGTCCTCAATTCTTTTAGAGAAATTAGCGTAGCAAAATGCTGTTCGAATATAGCAACCGAAGAGCGCTATTGAGTTCATTTTGGTAGCCATTTTAAAGTTTATTGAACGTAAAGAAAGTATTGAAAATCATGAATTCCATAGAAAATGGATACACACGAATAATTGAAGACATGATTTTTGGTTCTTTTCATCAAGGAAAAGCACTACAATACGTTTTTTAACTGTGTAGCATTTACATCTTAACTTCAGCATACTGCAAACAAGAGGATAAGCATGTAAACTTAAAACCGTGCACCAAACACAATATTAGCCTGACCAAAAAAGAAATACTGACTCGCTTTATCCGCTTCATTCATGGTAGTACGAATATCGGGCATATGTATAAATCCGGCTTTGAGTTCTGAAGAAACAAAAAGATACTTTCCTAGGTTTAATTGTCCAGCAGCAAGGCCACTAAACCCATATCCGGCTAGATGAAAATCATCATGTCGTGCATTATTTAAAAGAGTTGCATTGGTTTTAGGAATCAACACGCCTACACCTAGACCTTCGCTTAGGTCTAAAGAAATTTTATTTCTTCTCCAAAACTCATCCGTTCTACGAACTTCAACGTTTATATAATTTAAGCCATCAGTATGTTCAAAAAGTAATAAGTGACTGTCTAATTCAATTTCTTGGTCATCATAAACACCATCAAACTCGGTTCCTGAATTCTCAATAAACCCATTTACAGTAACTTTCTGCATAGTATCTACCACATATTTCATGTGATCGGCTCCAATAGAAATGGAATAATTATTAGATATAAAATAACCAATACGAGCATTAAATTGAGGGATTGTAATACGAAGAGGATGGAAATAATCGTAGGTACTAAAAGGCGTTTGTCTGTCGTGTGCGACTGTATTTTCGATAGTAAAATCGTAGTCTTTACCAGAAAAATGGATGTTCGAAGTGCTGTACACACCTCTATTCCAACCCCAATATAAAAAGACTTCCCCTTTTCTAGATTTCACTTCTTGGCTTTCTTCTTGGGCCATAAGCAAAGAACTGAAGAGTGTAAGTAAGAGTAAACTGATTGATCGCATGACTAAAATTAATTTTCTGTTGGCAAACTTAAGAAAATCTAAGTAAAAAATCGATGGATTTTCATCCTACACGATAGCCAAGGTAATGAATGATAAAAGTCTTACTAATTGTGTTTTTTAATTGAGAAAAGCCTCGTATTTTTGCATAAATCAATTCTAAGGATTTGAGCGTACACAAACCTAAATTTATAAGCGTAGGAATTTCTCATTGGAAAACACCTATCGATATCAGAGGGAAATTCAGTTTCTCTCAAGAAGCTGTAGAAGCTATTCTTGAGGAGGCCAAGGAATTAGATATTCCAAGTCTTTTTGTAGTTACTACTTGTAACCGTGCTCAATTTTTTGCCCATACTCATAATGCTTTTATACTTAAAGAGCTCTTTGCTAGACACACCAAAGCGTCTTTAGCAGAATTTGAAGATTACCATTTTCTTCTCCAAGATGATGAGGCAGTACATCAACTATTTGAACTTTGCTGCGGATTAGATTCTATGATTTTGGGAGATTTACAAATTGTAAGTCAGGTAAAAGAGGCCGCCAAATATTCCAATAAAAAAGGAATGTTAGACGGATATACGCATCGTTTAATGCAGTTTGTGTTACAAGCTTATAAAGATGTGCGAACAGATACCGCTATAAACGAAGGTCCTGCCTCGGTAGCTCACGCAGCTGTATTGTTTATGAAAGAACGTTATAAGCAGCTAAACGCTAAAAAAATACTTCTATTTGGTACAGGAGAAATTGGAGAAACTACTGTAAAAAACTTACAAAAATACCCATATAAAGAGATGGTTCTAATTAATAGAACTCGCTCTAAAGCAGAAGCTATTGCAGAACCCTTAGGCATAAGAGTTGCTGATATAGAAACGCTGAAAAAAGAATTGGAAGACTGTGATATTTTCATTGTGGCTACAGGAGCTTTCGAACCTACCATAAGAACCGAACATTTTGAGAATATAAACAGAGAAATGCTACTTCTCGATTTATCGGTTCCTAGAAATATAGATAAAAAAGTTGATAGTTTAGAAGGCATACAGCTTATAGACATGGATCAGCTAAACAATATACAGGATGAAACTTTGGCTACTCGACGTAAGAGTATTCCCAAGGCACGAACCATTATCAACTTACATAAAAACGAGTTCTACGACTGGGTAACCATGCGTAAATTAGCCCCTACAATTAAGGCCTTACGCGAAAAGCTACACACTTATAGAACCGATGAGCTGGAACAACAAAAATTCCGCTTAAGCGAAACAGAATTACAAAAAGCAGACAAGTTAGCTGCCAGCGTGGTTAATAAAATTGCCAATCAAGCTACAGAATTTATCAAGTCTAAACACAGACAATCTGACGAAATGGTAAAGATGGTAGAACAAATGTTTAAACTGAAGGAATGATTCGTATAGGAACCCGAAAAAGCAAGCTCGCTCTTTGGCAAGCATATAAAGTTCAAGAAGAACTCAAAGATCTTGGGCAGGCTTCAGAATTGGTATTAATAGACTCTGAAGGCGATAAAGTACTCGATACACCCCTACCACTTATGGGAGGAAAAGGTGTATTTACCAAAGCGATAGACGACGCTCTTATTGCTGGAGAAATAGACATTGCGGTGCACTCGCTTAAAGATATCCCTACCGATACCCCCGAAGGATTAAACCTTTGTTGTGTAATGGAAAGAGCCAATCCTTTTGATGTATTGGTCGTACGTAAAAATACCGATTTTTTAAACAGTGAAGATTACGCTGGTTTAATAGCTACAAGCTCTAACAGAAGAAAGTCGCAGTGGCTAGACCGCTACGAAAAACACAGTACTTGCGATATCCGTGGAAACGTACAAACACGTATTAAGAAGCTTAGAGAAAGCAACTGGGATGGAGCAATTTTTGCTGCTGCGGGCTTACAACGCTTAGAGCTAGACCATGAAATAGCGATGGTTTTAGATTGGATGGTTCCAGCACCAGGACAAGGAGCCGTAGCTGTAGTTTGCAGAGAAGAAGACAAGAGTACCGGAGCAATATGTAAAAGATTTCACGATTCTGAAACTGCCTTATGCACTACTATAGAACGTGATTTTCTGAATAGATTAAATGGAGGTTGCTCCGCTCCTATAGGTGCCTATGCTAAGCTAGAGGATGGACTTCTTAAATTACATACCATTGTAATGGATCCAGATGGAGAAATTAAAATTGAAGTTAAGCTAGAAAAAGACGCAATGCTAGCACACAACTTGGGTGTTGAAGCTGCAGAGTACGCTTTGGAAAGAGGTGCAAAAGACGTCATCGATAAATTACCTAAAGAAAAGCGTTTACATTAGATGAAAACCAATGGGCAAATATGGATTACCAAATCGCTTAACGAGCGACAAAAATCCTATGCCCAAAATTTAGGTCTACAAATTAAGGAAGTTCCCCTAAGCAATATTCAACATTTAGACTTTCCAAAAGAAATAGCCGAAGCTGAAGCTTGGGTATTCACTTCTCAGAATGCAGTAAAAAAGATACTTCCAAAAGCTCAGTACAACAATAATAGTTTTACGGGTACTGTATATGCTTCTGGCAAGCAAACATCAAAAGCATTACAAGAAAAAGGTTTCGAAACTATATCGGGTGCAGATGAAACTGCGTTGAGTTTAGCAGAAAAAATTGCAGAAGATGGAATTCTATCCGCTGTATTTTTTTGTGGAAATATGCGCAGAAATGAATTACCAGATTACCTAGCAAAAAAGAATATTCAACTCAAAGAAGACGTGGTTTACCACACTTTATTAGAGCCAAAAATAATCCCAACTAAAAAAGGGGATGCACTTTTTTTTATGAGTCCTTCGGCAGTAGAATCGTATGCTATGATAAACGAATTCAATAATGAAATCGATTATTACTGTATAGGAAGAACTACTGCACAGGCACTTTGTAAGAAAGGGATATTAAAAAGTTATACCGCGGCAGAAGCTTCTTTTGAAGCTATGCTTAAACAATACACTACAGAAAATAATTAGCAGATGGAGTTTCCAAAATTAAAAAATG
>CAJWJW010000035.1 GCA_913041775.1 uncultured Flavobacteriales bacterium | reverse complement strand
ATGTTTTACAACAAGGTAAAATTAGAATTGTACTTACGACTCCTATGAGTCCAGATGGTGACATATCAGATCATGTTAAAATGCATGGTGATGGTGTAAAAGTAATTGCTCTTTGGGTGAAAGATGCTACAAAATCGTTTGAAGAAACTAGCAAAAGAGGTGCTAAACCTTATATGGTTCCTACTACCGAGAAAGATGAATTTGGGGAAGTAGTTCGTTCAGGTATTCATACTTATGGCGATACCGTTCATATTTTTGTAGAACGCAAAAATTATACTGGTATTTTCTTACCTGGTTACGTTGAACAAAAATCAAGCTTTAATCCCGCTCCATTAGGATTGAAATTTATTGATCATATGGTTGCCAATGTAGGTTGGGATGAGATGAATGTATGGGCTGATTTCTATAACAGAACTATGGGTTTTGCCAATCTTATCACTTTCGACGATAAGGATATTTCTACTCAATTTACCGCTCTTATGAGTAAGGTAATGACCAATGGAAATGGAAGAGTAAAATTCCCAATTAATGAACCAGCAGAAGGGGCAAAGAAATCTCAAATTGAAGAATATCTTGACTTCTATAAAGGTCCAGGTTGCCAGCATATAGCCTTAGCAACAGACGATATTATAACCACAGTAAAAGAAATGACTACTCGTGGAGTAGAGTTTTTATACGTACCTGGGGATTATTACGACACTGTTTTAGATCGTTGTGGTGAAATTGATGAGGATATTTTAAATCTTAAAGAATTAGGGATTTTAGTGGATAGAGATGAAGAAGGTTACTTGCTTCAAATTTTCACCAAGCCTATTGTAGACAGACCTACAATGTTCTTCGAAATTATCCAACGTAAAGGAGCTCAGTCTTTTGGAAAAGGAAACTTTAAAGCCCTTTTTGAATCTATCGAAGCAGAACAAGGTCGTAGAGGAACACTTTAAAATAGCCGCTTATAGTAAAACCCCTAGTTCGAAAGAGCTAGGGGTTTTTTGTTTTACAGTAATAGGAGCATACTACCTAAACTCAAGTCAGTCTAAGCGGCTCCTTCTTTTTTAAGATACGGTCTTCAAACTCAATTCGTTTATAAAACAAATGTGTGTTCCAGAGGAGTAAGAGAAAAAAGTAGGCAATTTCGAAAATTCCGTAACTTGGAAATGGGAGAAGTAAAAGGGAACTTAAGAGCATAAGGATTCCAATAGAAATAGAAAACAAACCTCTTCGCACATATTTTAAAGAGCGGATAAAGCCAAAGCAAAACACAAAGAAATTATAAACCAAAAAGAAACTATAAGCAGCTATACGGTGAATAATGAAATTATCCATAGAGATTAAGGCAACCGCACACAAAGCAATAAATGAGATGCTTAACAACACCTTCAAAAGTTTCTTTTGATTTAGGTTAGTGAAATAAATTGGAATGGATCTAGAGGCATTAATAAATATGGCACTTGCAATAAGTATGATCGAAATATTCCAATACCAAAAAGTAAGCTCAGCAACTCCAAAATAAGACAATGGCCGGTGTATTGGATTAAAATCGGGAATCATATACCAACAAAATATGGGCGCAAGAACCCCTAGAGATAAAGATCCCATTAGGTAAATACGTCTTATAATACGGGCTTTTACAAAGTACATTATTCCTTTTGTTAAATAAGTCGATACTCTATTAAGGTAATGAAAAAAAGCCGAAAATAAAAGGATTAGTTAGCTCAATTTTAGGGAGTTACTTATAAAATTTATATAGCTAATATTTATGTTTACTTTTAAATCTCTTTGACTTTTCATCTTCTATTATTAATGTTTTTTTGTACAAATCACTTAGTTCTAAATTTAAGAAAGTGTAAATGTTTTCTACCATTAAACTAGGCTTCTTTTTGAGATCCAAATAATTTAATTGAATACTATTTTCTTTATTTAGTTGTATCCCCTCGTGCTGCCAATAATTTAACAACTCTAAGATTTCAGCGTACTTCTTTTGACTCGGCTCACAGCCATAAAACACTTTCGATAAATGCTTTTTCATACTATAAAACGAGGGTGCTACTTCTGAAATGTCTCTTGAGAGGTTAATAAATTTCACTTTCGAAAAAAGAGATTCTAGACTTTTAGTATGTGCAGTAAAAAAGGGGTTTTTTCCAATGTATCCTTTGCCAGGATTTTGAATTTGGTGATTTTCGATACAGTACTTATAATAGACCCAAACCGCTTTTGGGATATTTTTATTTCGGTTTAAATTGGCGTATGATTTTTCTGTCCCTAGTAAAAATGAAAGGTGATAGGTATAGCATAAATGAAATAAGACTAGGGCATCTTCCTCCACATTAAAGAGACTTAAAGCGTGTATATTGTTAAATTTATTAAACAATCCTTTTTCTGCTTTTTTAATGGCTTTAGAAAACACAGAGTTTAAAAAGCCATCTACCTTTCCAACAAGAGCAAAGCTTTTTTTCTGAATTAATGAAGGCGCAAAAAAGAGTTCCCACATTCTCATTGCGGTAAATTCTGTTTCATTTGAGCTTACTAATTTATGTAGTCTAGTGGTGCCACTTCTTGGTGCTCCTAGTATATAGACCATCATATTTGTAGGGGCTTTAATCATCCACGAAAATAAAATGCGTTCTGTAAAAACAAAACTAATATGTACTAAGCCTATTAGTAAACTAAATACTGTTAAAGTAGAGAGAAGAATAAAATGCGATATAGACCGAATTTTTAGCGGTAGTTGAAGAATGGATTCTATATAAATCTGCACAAATCTGCTACAACAAATAAATAGGCATTGGGGAAAGTAAAAGAATGCTTGCATTGAATTTTTCATTTAACGAATGTAATGAATTACTAATAATCAATTTTCTATCTTTACGCTATTCTAAAAATAACTTAAAACGTTTAATTATGGCTTTTCAATTACCGAGCTTACCTTATAGTCATGATGCTCTCGAGCCTCATATCGACACACGTACAATGGAAATACACCATGGTAAACACCATGCTGGATACACTAGTAAACTTAATGCTGCTATTGCTGCGACAGAATTAGAAGGGAAATCTATTGAAGAGATTTTATCTTCAGGTACCTTATCTGCCGGAATCCGTAATAATGGAGGTGGTTTTTACAATCACTGCATGTTCTGGGAAGTGATGGCGCCTAATGCAGGCGGGAATCCTACTGGAGATCTTGCAACTGCTATAGATGCTGCTTTTGGTTCTTTAGACGGATTTAAAGAAGCATTCTCTAATGCTGCTGCAACTCGATTTGGTTCTGGTTGGGCTTGGTTATGTGTTAAAGACGGAAAGCTTTCTGTTTGTTCAACTGCAAATCAAGACAATCCTATAATGAAGGGTGTGGCTTGTGAAGGTACTCCAATAATGGGAATTGATGTTTGGGAACATGCTTATTACTTAAATTACCAAAATAGAAGACCCGATTATATTAACGCATTTTTTAATGTAGTGAATTGGGAAAAGGTTGCAGCTAATTTTGCGAACGCAATCTAATAAATTAAGATTAGTCAAATAAAAAGAGGTACTGAATACAGTACCTCTTTTTTGTTCTTCGAATTTTAAGCCAAGCTTGCAATTCGCTTGTTTAAAACACGACCAGTTATTTTTATTTTATACTTAATCCGTAAAAAACGAAGCATAACATCTGTACGTTTCAATTTTCCTTTTTGTTTGGCTTCAAGCAAAACTGTTGTAATTATATCAGACATAATCGTGGGGGATTTGATTAGTAATATGCTAATTTATTAAAACTTACACACTTAAAAACGGGTTGTTTATAACTTTAGTGTAAGTTTTGGATTCTTTTCTAAGCTCTTGCTAGGTCGTGTCACCTCCTTCCTTTGCTTTTTTTAGTTTAACTAATTTTTGATTCCCGAAAATTAAGGACACTAATTGTCAAAAGGTTTACTTAAACTTGTGCCAATGGAAAATATACCTTTTAAAATATACAGCGCCTCAGCAGGGTCAGGGAAAACATTCACCTTAGTAAAGGAGTATTTAAAAATTTGCTTGAGTAGTAAATCCCCAAAAAAGTTTGTAGAAATACTAGCTATTACTTTTACGAATAAAGCTGCTTCAGAAATGAAAGAGCGAATTATTACCAGCTTAAAAGGTTTTGCAAAGCCAGAAACTGCGGAGCAAACGGAACTCGACATGCTTGATCTTATCGCTGATGAAACTGGGCTTTCTACCGAGGTGCTAATTACTCGGTCTAAAATTATTTTTGAGTCCATCTTACACAACTATTCTCAATTTTCTATTGGGACCATAGATAAATTTACGCATCGTATAATACGAACTTTTGCTCAAGACCTTGATTTACCCGCTAATTTCGAAGTGGAAATGGAGCATAAATTATTGCTTAAACAAGCAGTCGATTTATTGATTAGCAAAACAGGGGAAGACGAAAAACTCACGGCTTTGTTTGTGAGTTTTATTAAGGATAAAACTGCAGACGATAAAAGTTGGCTAATAGAAAACGACTTCTATACTATAGCAGAAGAACTTCTTAAAGAAAGTGGTCAAGAACATTGCGATAGTTTAAAGGATTTAAGTCTAGACGATTTTTTTTCAATCAAAAAATCTATTCAAGATTACATCTATAAATTCGACCTTGAGATCTCGGCTATAGGACTCGATTTTCATTCTGACTGCAAGTGCCAAGGAATTACACCAGAATGGACCACAGGGGGCAAAAACGGCTTATCTAAGTACTTTGAGTACCTACGCGCCAAACAATGGGAAAGCTATATTCCAACAAAAACGAACTATAAAAATATAGAAAAAGAGAATTGGCAATCTTCTAAAGCACCCAAAGAAGTCTATGGGATTATAGATACTATACAAGCTAAATTTCAACCATTATTACTTAAAGTTCTTAAGCAATTAGAAGATTACCCTAAATATGTAAACTTCCGATTAATCGCCAGAAACTTCTATTCTATGGCTGTATTGCACGAAATCTCTAAAGAAATGCAATATATAAAAGAGCAAAATAATATTATTCCTATTGGAGAATTCAACAAAAAAATTGCAGCCGTTTTACAAAGTGAAGAAGGAGACTTTATTTATGAACGACTGGGCGAGCGATATGCTCATTATTTTATAGACGAGTTCCAAGACACCTCAGAGTTGCAATGGAAAAATTTAGTTCCACTTATAGAAAACGCTATTGCCAATGGACAAAAGCCAGGTTCGGCTATGATTGTTGGCGATGCCAAACAGGCTATTTATAGATGGCGTGGGGGAGAAGTAGATCAGTTTATCGACTTACAGATTAAAGCGGAGAATCCACCTCCAAAGCTCCCCTATAAAATGGAAGCCTTATCATTAGAAAGCAACTATCGCTCTACGGCAGAGGTGGTTGATTTTAACAATAAATTATTCTCTTCTATAGCTCCTAAAATAGAAAAGGAAAAATATAAAAACCTGTTTAAAGACCTCAATTCTAAACAACAAAAAGGAACTGGTGGTCATGTGTCTATAGACTATATTGAATATGGTCCTGGATACGATGAACGACAAACAGATAAGTGTATAGAGACAATAAACGAGCTTAAAGATCAGGGGTTCAATTATGGCGATATTTGTATTTTAACACGTACAAAAGCCAAAGGAGCGCTCATTGTAACAACCCTATCGGATAACGATATACCCGTAATTTCATCAGAATCATTACTGTTAGAGCAGTCTACAGAAGTGAAATTTATGCTCAACTTTTTGAGATTCCTAAACGAACCTTCTCATCCACGTTATCGTTTTAAGCTCCTCGAGTTTTTAAACGAAAATGAGCTTTGTACCTGGACACTAGAAACCACACATAATCAGTTAGAATATTTATCTAAATGCCCAGTCACAAATTTTAATGCCTTTTTAAAATCCTTGGTTACCGAGTACGACATGCTTAAGTGGCGTTCTATTTCTTTAATAGAACTGTGTCATAAAATATCTAAATCTTTTCAGCTCGAAAAATCAGCTCGTATTTATATGCAGTTTTTTATGGATGAACTTTGGGTGTACAGTACGAAGTATTCGCAAGATCTTTTTGGTTTCTTAAACTATTGGGAAGAAAGAGCTACTAAATTATCGGTAGCTATACCGGAAGGAATTGATGCTGTACAGGTAATGACCATTCATAAATCTAAAGGGCTAGAATTTCCGGTAGTTATTTTTCCTTTTGCAAATTGGAATTCTACAAGTGAGCGCGATGCTAAATCGTGGGTAACTATAAACGAGCCAGAATTAGAAAACTTACCGACTTCATTAATCCCAATAAGCGATAAGTTAAAAGCTAGCACCGAGCAGCTTAAAACCCTTTATGCCGAACATAAATCTAAGGTTCAACTCGATAATTTAAACATGCTTTATGTGGCGCTAACACGCCCTAAAACACGCTTGTACATTCAAACATCTCCAAAAGGAGGTGACCTCAATAAGCATTTCGATAACTTTTTACAAACCGAGGGATTATGGGAGGAAGGGAAATCTACTTACACCTTTGGAGCGAAATTAAAGTATACACCTAAAGCTAGGAGTTCGAACAACTATTTAAAGGTTACCGAACCTGTAAAAAAGATTTCCGAAATTTTACGAATAAGCCGTCAAGCGCCAAGGATGTGGGAGGTAGACAACCCAGAAAAAGGAGCCGATAAAGGAAGAAAAGTACACGAAATATTGTCTTATATATATGTAAAAAACGATTTAGAATCCGCCTTAGAAAAAGCCTTAAGAGAGGGTTTACTTGCAAACAACGAATTACAAGAAATGCGTAAATTACTAGAACGGACCCTTGAATGTAGTGAGCTAGAGCCCTATTTTCTGGAAGGTCTAAAAGTTAAAAATGAAGAGGACATACTTCTTGCCAACGGTAAAGTTATTCGTCCGGATAGACTCGTGTTTGGTGCAAATGGAATTACCATTATAGATTATAAAACCGGTGAAGCTTCAAAAAGCCATGAGGAGCAGATTTTACGCTATAGTAGGCATATAAAACAAATGGGCTATAAAGTAAATGCTTGCGTATTGGCTTATATAAATGAGGATTCAATCGTATTAAATAGAGTGGTATAATGGAAAAGTTTATCAATAAAATTGCCCAAACAATTTACGCTTCTAAAAAGGAGCAACTAGAGAAACTTTGTATTGTATTGCCTAGTAAAAGAGCTGGAACCTTTTTTAAACAAGCATTAGCTGACTTAAGCGATACTCCTTTATGGATGCCTAAAATATATTCTATTGAAGATTGGCTTGAAGAACTTTCAGGCTTTAGTATTGTAGATAGAACCAGTCTTTTGTTTGAGCTTTATATATCTTATAAAGCAGTGTTTCCTAAAGAGGAACAAGACTCTTTCGAGGCTTTTTTAAAGTGGGCCCCAATGCTCTTAACCGACTATAACGATATTGATGCTTACCTAGATCAGCCTCAAAAACTATTCGACTATTTACATCAGGCTAAAAAAATAGAATCTTGGACACCTATTGGTGGGGAAACTAGCGATATGGTCAATAATTACCTACGTTTTTGGGAATTAATGGGCTTGTTGTTTGTCGATTTTAAAAGTCGCTTAGAGAAACAAAATATTGCTTTCCAGGGTATGGCTTATCGCAAAGCATCAGATGCTATTTCGAGGTGGATTATAGAAACAAAACCTGCCAAGGGTTCTGTTTGCTATGTAGGATTTAATGCCATGAATCCATGTGAAGAGCAAATTATGCGTAGTCTAATACGCGAGGATATTGCAGAAGCTTTTTGGGATGCAGACACCTATTACTTAAACGATAAAAAACAAGAAGCCGGAAAATACCTCCGCAAACATAAGCAATGGCCAGAATTTGAGTCCCGAGGTTTTAATTGGGTTTGTAGTGAACTACAAAAACCTAAAGCCATAAAAGTTTATGGTGTTCCTAAAGGGATTGCTCAAGCACAGCTAGCGGGAACTTTGGTAGACGAACATAAAACCAAAGAACAAGATCTAAAAGATGTAGCCTTGGTTTTGGCAGACGAAAACCTATTGCTTCCAGTATTAGAGTTTTTGCCAAATTCTATAGACAAGCTCAATATTACCATGGGTAATGCCCTGCGTAATGTACATATGTATGCCTTTTTCGATGCCTTTTTTCAGCTTCATTTAAATAGAGAAAAGCTTAGTGGAGTGCATGAGAAATTCTACTACAGAGATTTGTTTAAGATTTGGCAACACCCCGCTTTTCAAAGTTCAGGCTATGCAGATGCTTTATTAGTATTGAAACAAAAATTACAAAATCTAAACCATTCTTTTCCTTCAAAGGAGGCGATTTTAGCACAATGTCCAAAGGAACTATTGCCTTGGATGTCTATTTTACTCAACTATAATAGCGCCCATCCTTTTGGCATTATAGATGATGCTCTAAAATTAATTGACCTTGTAAAAACGAATATTATTAAGCAGGGAAGAAAAGATTCTTTAGACCTAGAGCAGCTTTTCGTGTTTGCGAAATTATTCAATCAGATTAAAAATCTACAAGACAAACATGGATTTATAAAAGAACTTAAAACACTACATCACTTATTTCAGCAAAGTGCAAGGCTAGAGAGTCTTTCCTTTTTCGGCGAACCGCTTTCTGGCTTACAACTTATGGGAATGTTAGAAACGCGTAATCTCGATTTTGAACACGTAATTTTATTGTCTGCTAACGAGGGATTCTTGCCCGAAGGAAAGAGCGATAATTCCTTTATACCATTCGATATACGCAAAGAAGTAGGATTGCCTACGTATATGGATAAGGATGCCATTTTTGCCTACCACTTTTATAGATTAGCACAACGTTGTAAAACGCTTGCTTTGGTATACAATACCGAATCGGATGCTATGGGTTCAGGAGAAAAAAGTCGTTTTATAACACAGTTAGAAAATGAACTTCAGCTTAAAAACCGCAAAGAAATAAGTTTTACAGAAGAAATTCTATCCCATAAACTACAAAAAATTGTTCCCAAAGAATTGTCTATCGTAAAAGACGATGAAATACTCGAAAAGTTAAAATCCATAGCTACTGGAAGAGGTTTTTCACCCTCATCACTAAATTCTTATAAAAACTGTCCGATGCAGTTTTATTACGAAAAGCTATTAAAGATTAGAGATCCCGACGTGGTCGAGGAAACTATTGCAGCCAACACCTTAGGGACTGTAATACATCGTTCTTTAGAAGATTTTTACCAGCCACTTTTAAACCAGCTTATTACTTCGAGCGATATAAAAGCAATGTTTCCTAAAATTCCGTCTAAACTGAAAGAGTTGTTTGCTGTAGAATTTAAAAAAGGTGTTTTTGATAAGGGTAAAAACCTATTAATCTACACTGTCGCAGAACAGTTTTTAAATGCTTTCCTAAAAGAAGAATTAGCACTGCTGTCTAAAGGAAATGAAATTCACATTAAAGGCTTGGAGCAAGATTTAAAAGCTTCACTTATTATAGAAGGTTTTGATTTTCCGATAAACCTAAATGGCAATGCCGATCGTATAGACAAACTAAACGGTGCACTTCGAATTACCGATTATAAAACTGGAAAGGTGGATAAGAAAGAACTCCAAACCGACGACTTTGAAAAACTCATTTGGGATAAAAATTTCCAGAAAGGATTTCAATTATACCTATACGCCTATCTGTATCAGAAAATACACCCTGAACAAAAGGAGTTGGAGGCCGGAATTATTAGTTTTAGAGCACTTAAAAAAGGCTTTCTCCCTGCAGGCTATGTAGAAAACAAACAAGTTCAAACACTCTTAAATTCGGAGCTATTATTAGATTTCGAAAATGAATTTAAAAACCTTATTAAAGCGATATTCAATAAGGATATTCCTTTTGAGCATAAAAGAAACAACACAATTGACCCTTGCCGTTTTTGCGATCCAGAAAAGTTTAGGTAGAGTTTTACAAAAAAAGCCCTTGTGAGTCATCACAAGGGCTTTTGTGTTTTGAAGTAAAAGGAGTCTTACTCTACCAAATCGATAGTTACACCAGCATCTGTTTTCGTTGCTTTTGTAAGGCCTAATTTACCTAAAGCTTTTAATCCTTTATCCCATT
>CAJWJW010000034.1 GCA_913041775.1 uncultured Flavobacteriales bacterium | reverse complement strand
CTGCTTCAGCTACCTCAGTAACTGCTTGAATGAATTCTGGCTCATTGCCATTTCTAACTTTTACACTTTCTATAAAAGCGTTAATTTTTGCCTCCATCACTATGGTATTAAATTTATTAAATACGGTGCAAACGTAAAACTTTTTTCTATCATGACCATCAAAAATCGGATTTTCTAGGACTTTGCATACTGATTACCTGGCAGTGCTCTTACTAAGCCGTTAAGCTCTAGCTGTAAAAGAATTTGCATGATTTTAGGATTGCTTAATTTCGCCTGAAAACCAATCAAGTCTAGACTTAATTTTTCTTTACTAGATACAATACCCAATATTTCTTACTCATCTCTATTCAAATCTATAAAAAGAGAAACTTGATGATTTGCTTTCTTCTCAGATTCTTTATCCCAAGCCATTAAGTAACAAACATCGTTAGAGGATTGAATTAAAGCGGCTTGATTTCTACGAATTAAATTGTTACAACCTTCGGGATTCTCATCTCCTACTCTAGCAGGCACAGCAAATACCTCTCTACTGTAGGGATTTGGGATGTCAGCCGTTACTAAAGCGCCCCTCTTTTTCGGGCTTCAACTACTAGTGTAGCATCAGACAAACTGGCAATAATTCTATTTCTTTTGGGGAAGTTCTCCCGGTCTGGTTTAGTTCCACTCATAAATTCTGAAACAAGACCACCCTGACTTTGCATGTCTCTAGCTACTTGGCTATGTAATTGAGGATATACTCTATCTAAACCGAGCGCCAAGATAGCCAATGTAGGGACATTGTATTTTAAACAGGATTTATGTGCAGCAATATCGATTCCGTATGCCAAACCACTCACTACTACTATATCGTTTAAGTCACTTAGAACTTCAATTAATTGCTCGGTCATTTTCTTACCATAATCAGTAGATTTCCTGGTACCGACTACACTAATAATTTTTTTCATTTAAATTAATCGCTCCTTTAGTATAAAGCATAATAGGTGCATCGCCACATTGTTTTAGGCGGAATGAATAATCGGAATCCATAAAATAGATCGGTTTTATATCGTTCTGTTCCATAAACTTCAATTCGAACTCGGCTGCAGAAAGCAAATCTTGAGACACAATAGAATTAGCGATTGCAGTACCTATAGCAGGAATTAACAACAATGCTCTTTTGGATTCTTTAAAAACGGCTTCCGCACCACCACAATAAGCAATTAGTTTTTTTTTCAGCAACGACTCCCACCTTTGGAACTAAGGTTAAAGCTATTTGATATTTTTTTTCCGAATGCATTTAAGAAAAACCTATTTTTGAAGAATTAGATTAAAATTATGACAAAATTATATTTACACATTTTTATTGTTGCATTTATTTCAAGCTTTCTTGCAGAAGCACAGGTAAATGTTTCTGGAATTATTAGGCAAGAAAACAGTCTAGAACCAATTTCAAATGTACATATTTTTTATGGCCATTCTGAAGGAACCTTTAGTGATCTTGAGGGATATTTTGAACTAAATATACCCGAAGGAACATACAATATATCATTCCAACACCTCTCTTTTAAGACCCATAAAATACTGGATCTACCTGTACAAAAAGACAAACCTCTACAGTTAGAAATTACACTTAAAACACGATACGACCAATTAGAAACTGTTGTTTTAAGTGCCGGAAAATTTGAACAAAGACTTGAAGACATAAGCGTTTCTTTAGATATTATTAAAGGGGAAGCAATAAACAATCAAAACAACTATAATGTTGAGCGAAATATAGCACAAGCTCCAGGGGTACATATTATAGATGGCCAGATAAACATTAGAGGTGGAAGTGGATGGAGTTACGGGGCTGGCTCAAGAGTATTGGTCTTACTAGACGGTCTTCCAATTACAAATGCGACTACTGGAGCAGTACAATGGGAGTTAATTCCCGCTGAAAATATTGAAAATATTGAAATTATAAAAGGAGCTTCTTCGGTTCTTTTTGGGTCATCAGCGCTAAACGGCGTAATAAATATAACGAGTAAAAAAACGACTAACAAGCCTCAAATTAACTTCTCTGTTTATCACACTGTGTACGATAAAGCTAAAAGAGCTTCTTTAAATTGGTGGGCTCCCACAAATATTAGACCTCAGGAAACAGGATATAACTTCAGTCATTCCTTAAAAATTAACGAGCTTGATTTAAACTTTGGTCTTCAAATACACGAAAGCGATGGGTATCAAGGTTTATTAGACACACTTAAAACGAGCACAGATACAGTCCCTAGAATTCATCATTTAGGAAATGATAGAGTTCGTTTATTCTTAAACACTAACGTCCAATCAAAACGAATAAAAGGATTAGAATATGGTATAAACACTTCCTATTTACGATTTAACGAAGCCGATGGATTTATGTATTTAAGCGATTCTTTAGGCTACACGCCATTTAGCGAAGATAAATTCTCTGTTTTTAGAAGCGCGCAGTTAAGCCTGAGTCCAAAAATTACGTATTCAAACACTCGTAACAATACCAAACACAAATTATTGGGACGTGTTTTACAAACCAATTTCAATCCAGACGGCACACAGAAGCTAAACAACTACACAGCGCTATATTCCGAGTATTTATTTCAGAAATTCTACTTAAATGGAACCTGGACTTCGGGCGCGAATATGAATTATTTCGTAGGATTATCAGACTTCTTCAATAATGATAAAACAGGAATTAACTACGCATTATTCTCACAATACGATCATACGCAAGGTCCTTTATTATTTAGTTTAGGTGCTCGATACGAACAGTATAATTTAAGAGGTAAAAACGAAGGGAGACCTATTTTTAGAAGCGGATTAAATTACCAAATTAACGATCGAAATTTTATAAGAGCTTCCATAGGTCAAGGTTATAGATACCCTAGTATGTACGAGTTGTTTTTATTTAAAGATGCCGGACAAATTTCTATTTACTCTAACCCAGAGCTCAAAGCAGAAACAGGATATACTGCAGAAATAGGCTATAAACATAAATGGGTATTCAATGATTCATTTAAAACTTATTTCGATGTTGCAGCCTTTCATATGGTCTACAACGATATGGTAGAATACAGTTATGGATTGTGGGGAGATTCTACAAGACTCAATCCATTGGGCGTAGGATTTAAACCAATTAACGTAGGGCAAACAAAAATTTCGGGACTAGATCTTTCGATCCTCTCAGAAGGTAAGATTGGTAAATGGGACCTCTATGGAAGATTGAGTTATAGCTATATGATTCCCAGGTCTACAAACCCCAACGAAGTTTACAGCTCATATAATGATCGTTTAGATGCCTTGATACAAAACTTTATAGACGAAGGTCTCATAGATGAAACTCTTTTACCTCTTTTAGAACAAATTGCACAAGCAGAAAGTCAGTTATCCTACAACTCTACCTCTTCTAATCCAGACAGCGATATTTTAAAGTACCGCTATCGACACATGGCAAAATTAGACTTAGGAATTACTAGAGGAAATTGGACTTTTGGAACTCATTTGCATTATAACTCATTTATGGAAAACATAGATAAGCTGTTCGAAAGTGGCGCCTTTAACGCCGAAGTAATGGATATATTTACCCTAGCAGATGCAAATATCTACGACATGGGTATAAAAGAGTCTAGAAATAAGCTAAAAAAGGGTGATTTATTAGCAGATATCAGAATCTCTTATAATTTTGCTAAGTATTTCACAATACAAGGACTAATAGAAAATGCTAGCAATAGAGAATACCAAATACGACCGGGCTCCATAGGCCCCCCACGTACATTCTCACTCAAATTAACATCAAAATTCTAATGCCCTAGGATGAAAAAAACTACCTTATTACTCGTGTTTATTTCTGGACTATGCAATGCATGGGCGCAACATACTGTTACAGGAAAAGTTGCAGATCAAGATTCTGAACAACTTATAGGCGTTAATATTTCAGTAAAAAAAATTACTGGACTAGGTGCTGTAAGTAATTTTGATGGGGATTATAGCATTGAACTTCCATTGGGTTGTCATGATTTACTATTTCAATACATTGGATTTGAAGATTTCTTAAAGAAGATTTGTTCCGAGAAAACAGGCTCTACAAACCTAAACATACGCTTAAAAGAATCGTCTGAAATTTTAGGTACGGTTGTACTTTCTGCCGGGAAATTCGAACAAAGACTTGAAGAAGTCACCGTTTCTATGGACGTTATAAAACCTGAATTAATTGAAAACAAAGCAGCAGCCTCTTTAGATAGAACAATAAACCAAGCACCTTCGGTGCATGTTGTAGACGGCCAAGCCAACATCCGTAGCGGTAGTGGTTGGAGTTATGGTGCAGGCTCCAGAGTAATGGTAATGGTAGACGGGATGCCATTAATGAGTGGCGACAAAGGAGCAGCAGAGTGGCATTTGGTCCCCATGGAAAACATCTCTCAAATTGAAATTATTAAGGGTGCATCTTCTGTTCTATTTGGATCTTCTGCACTTAATGGCTCTATAAACATTAGAACAAGCTACCCTACTTCCGAACCCGTAAACAAATTAAGCATTACGCATACGGCCTATGGAAAGCCAAAGAGAGCAAGTCTACATTGGTATAAAGGAGGCTATACTTCTGCGAATAACATCTCGTATTTACATTCACATAAAAAAGATAATAAAGATTTTGTTCTAGGTGCAAACCTCTATTACGATGGTGGATATATAGAAAAAGTCACTAGTAAAAGAGCTAGAATAAATATGGCATTCACTAATTATTCCAAACAAGTTGAAGGACTAAGTTATGGAGTAAAAGCAAATATTATGCGTAGTGAAATTGGCGATGCTATTATGTGGCAACACGATTCTTTAGCATACCAAGCACTAGAAAACGACCCCGGGTACATGAATAATGCATATTTAAGTATAGATCCATTTATTACTTTTAGCAATCCAGAAAAAGGGACTAAACATTCTTTAAATTCAAGATACTTTAGAATTAATATTCTTCCTGGCTACCAAGATTCTACACAGTATTCAGGGAATCGATCGAGTAGATTCTCTAATGTCTACTTTGCAGACTATCAGTATCAAAAACAAATAAAAGATTTTCTTACATTAACATCTGGCTATACTTTTAAGTACAGCGACGGGCAAGACATGGAGGTTTATGGTAGACATAAAAACCTCAATCACTCTATTTATTCTCAAGCAGATATTAAATACAAAAAATTAAACATTTCACTAGGTAGTCGTTTAGAACACTTCAATAACGGAAACAACAAGTATACAAAACCTATATTCAGATCAGGTGTAAATTACCAAATAGCAAAAGCAACATATCTAAGAGGATCCTACGGAGAAGGAATTCGATTCCCAAGTATGATAGAACGATTTGTAACCTTTAATACTGGACCCGTTTACATTTACCCTAACGAAGAACTACAACCTGAAACAGGATGGAGTGCTGAAATTGGTATTAAGCAAGGATTCCAATTGGGAGACTGGAAAGGATTTGTTGACCTAGCAGCATTTGTGATGGAGTACGACGACATGATGGAGTTTAGCTTTGGTAAATGGTCTAATGAAGGGGAAGGGATAATCCCTGGATTTGGTTTTAAATCTATTAATATAGGTAATACCCGTATTGAAGGAATGGAAATTTCTTGGGGTGGCGAAGGTAAAATAGGTCAAACTGAAATTACTATTATGGGTGGCTACACATTCACCTCTCCATTTATTGAGGATATTCACAAGGAATACAGTGAGTTCACTACAATTTCTGGAGGAAGTGAGGTAACAGAACCTGTGAGTTATTACACTACAAGTATTGACACTTCTGGGGTTTTAAAATACCGCTACGAACATTTAGCAAAATTTGACATACATATTCAACACAACCGACTAAATGGTGGTTTTTCTATACGCTACAACAGCGCTATGAAAAATATTGACAAAATATTTAACGACCCTCTATTCGATTTTTACTTAGGCACTAAATCTTCGTGGGATCGTTTAAATGGAGACAATTTTATACTTGATTTTAGAATAGGTTATGACCTTACCGAAGACAGTAGAATGTCGTTTAATATAGAAAACCTGTTCAATAGAGAGTATCTACAAAGACCTGCTTCTTTAGGTAGACCAAGAACCTACTCTATACTTTATAAAATTAAATTCTAAATGGAGTTTATAGGCATCATACCAGCACGCTATGAGTCGAATCGTTTTCCGGGTAAACCCTTAGTAGATATACACGGAAAATCGATGATACAACGCGTGTATGAACAATGTTTAAAAGCAAAACTCAATCGGATTATAGTCGCTACGGATGACAAACGTATTTTCGACCATGTACTAAACTTTGGTGGCGAAGTTATAATGACATCAAATAGTCATGAAAGTGGGACAGATAGAATTGCCGAAGCAGCAAAAAAACTTCAACTTTCGGCAGATACTATCGTCTTTAACATTCAAGGAGATGAGCCTTTTATAGATCCTGAAGACATCAATACTTTGTCCGCTTGTTTTAATGATGAGGGTACACAAATAGCAACTTTAATAAAAGTGATTAAAGAGGTGGACGTTCTTCTAAACAAGAACAGCCCAAAGGTTGTGATAGGTTTAAAAGATCAAGCACTCTATTTCTCTAGAGAAGCAATTCCACATTTAAGAGGAGTAGACAAAAAAGACTGGTTAAGTAAACAAACGTATTTTCAGCATGTAGGGATTTATGCATTTAAACATGCTACTTTAAAAGCGATATCTCTATTACCAATGGGCGTACTAGAGCAATCTGAAGGATTAGAACAATTGCGTTGGTTAGAAAATGGCTGCACTATTAAAACAGCCCAAACAGAGTCGGAATGCATTGCTGTAGATTGCGCAGAAGATTTAGAAAGAATCGATAAAAAATTCTTTTCCGAGTCATAAGAATTCCTAAATTAGCATCTATGAACATAGAAACTTACATAAGCGATTTATTATACCGGCACGATTGTGTTATCGTACCTGGTTTAGGTGGATTTATCAGCAATTATAAATCGGCACAAATACATCCCGTAAGTCATACCCTGCGTCCGCCAAGCAAAAGCATTAGTTTTAATGTGCAATTGAAAAACAACGATGGACTTTTAGCAAATTATATTTCAGATTGCGAATCTATTCCTTTTGCTTCGGCACAAGTAAAAATTGAACAATACATAAAGAACTTACAAAACGATTTAGAACATAAAAATCAGGTAAAAATCTCCAAAGTAGGTGTTTTATCTCGCGATTTAAACGGGTTACTTTCTTTTGAACCAGACAATACAGTAAACTACTTATTAGACGCCTTTGGTTTAGATACCATTCAGTCTCCAGCAATTTTAAGACACGCTAAAGAAGTAAGTCTTCCAAAGCAAGTTAGTAAGGGCGCCAAAAGAATTAAGGCTCCAAAAACTTCTATTAACTGGAAAGTCGCTGCAGTGATATTACCTCTTATAGGATTGAGTACCTATGTATCTTTCCAACAAGAAGCTGTGAGTGATGCCTATGCAAACTATGCCTATTTAAATCCATTTAAACTAAAGCCTGCAGCAACTTATACTGCACGTACAGTTGAAGTAAAAGAAACGCTTATACTTACTTCTATTGAAGTAAGTCCAGAAATGGAAATCGAAACTTCTGTAGATATAATCAGTACACCTGAAGTAATTGCCACTATTATAAACACTGTTCAATTTCACTTAATTGCAGGATGTTTTTCTTCAGAAGTAAATGCAGTAAATTTAGTTTCCAAATTAAAAATACAAGGATTTGACTCTTCTGTAATAGGACAAAATTCTAAAGGATTATTCCGTGTAGCTTTTCAAACTTTTTCTTCAAAAGAAACTGCACTTTTAAAATTAAAAAACCTTAGAGCTACTGGAACCTCTACTTGGTTACTTAAACAATAGCTTATAATTACTCCTCAGTCTTAAACAGAATCTCAAATATAAAACTACTCTCTATTCTGGAGTTTAAGTCTTAAACTCTACGTTTTAGAATTCAAAAATGAACCACACTTTCTAGTGTTAGAAGAATAATGATTAAAACTTCTACATTTTAAAATCATTATTAACCATTCATTAATAAACCAATCATTAACTCTTATCTTTGCAGCCAACAATAGCTCTTGCAAGATGAAAAAGGCCAAATTCGCTAAAGAATCGATTACAGTAATCACCGAACTCGTACTACCTAACGACACCAACCCATTAAATAATTTAATGGGTGGACGATTATTACACTGGATGGATATAGCCACTGCAATTTCGGCTCAAAGACATTGCAAGCGTATTGTAGTTACAGCATCGGTAAACAATGTAGCATTCGAGCAACCCATTCCCATGGGTAGTATTGTTACGCTCGAAGCAAAAGTTTCGCGTGCTTTTAGCTCGTCTATAGAAGTCTTTGTTGATGTATGGATGGAAGATCGCACTTCGGGAGACAAGAGTCACTGTAACAAAGCTATTTATACTTTTGTTGCTGTAGATCAGCTAGGAACTCCTATTCCAGTGCCTGAAGTAATACCAGAATCGGAAGAAGAAAAAAGCCGCTACGAAGGAGCTTTAAGAAGAAGACAATTAAGTTTGATTTTAGCTGGAAAGATGAACCCTCAGGAGGCCACAGAATTGAAAGCACTGTTTATGCCTAAGGAGTAAACAGAAGGTTTAGATTTTGGGAATGAATTATTTTTTCATGATTAATTCTTCAATTTTCATGTTATCTACTCTATTTTGAACGTACTTTGAATTTTCCAAGAGTACGGTATATCTTACTGGCCAATATGTTTTTGCAGCTCTTTTTAGCATTTTCTCACCAGGGAACATAATATCTTTCTTAGCAGCTATAAGGGTTGTTGGGGTTTTAATTTATTTACTTCTTCCTTACTAATAAGAGGCCCAGGAGTAAAGTCCATGTTGAAATAAATAAAAAATTTAGAAAGGTGTTTTATTGCAAATTCTTCTCTATCGGTAAATACTTCGCTTAGAAATTTCTCTACAGATTTAGTTTTTTTTAGTTTCCATATACCTCTTCATAGGAATAAATACCTTGAATAAGGCAATAAGAGGATTTCCATTAATAATGAAGGCAGGAGGGGCTAGATAAACTTCTTTGATTTTATCTTCACTGTTTATTAGTGTTTTCAAAATCACTGATCCTGCAAAAGAAACCCCAACTAGGGTTACATTATCTATTTTTAATGACCTTATTATTTCGGTGATCCATTTCCTATACAAATCATCATTCATACTTAGTCTTGCCTCAACACTTTTGTTAGGTTGAGCAAGAACATCAATAGCAAAGACTTGGTACTGAGTGGATAAATTCAGATATGTTTCTAAGCTAATTGGGGCACAACCATTTGACCCATGTATTATAATTAAAGGTCGATTTGAGGGCTAGCCTGTAATGATAATATTAGTTTTTCCGTAACTAAAATTAATGATTTCATATTGATATTCTATGTTTAAATCAATTAGTTTTTCATCATATAAATTGATGATTTCTTTTTTTCCAGAATCTGTTTTATAAAGGGATCGCATAATATTTTTAATGTACTACAACAAGTGGCTAAATACCACTATGCTATTTATATACGTTTTTTGTAACTACAAACTTAGTGATTACACTATGTTTTTCATTCTCTATGGGAGATTTATAGCTAAAGCATATATTGTACAGTCTTATATATATGGACCGATTTTGTAGGGTCATATACTACACAAAAGTGGTTTTTAAATAAATTAAGAACACTTAATAAAAATTAAATTTTCAAATCAGAAACGCTATGCTCCATACATTTAAAATGTGTTTTCGGGCATTTTGAGTAGCCTATTTTAGAGCAAGGTCTACAGGAGAGTCCTTTAATTTGTACAATTTTAGAACTAGGATCTGGTAGGTAAGGATACATCCCCAACTCGGGAACCGTGTTTCCCCATACAGAAACAATTCGTTTTTTAAATGCCGCTGCAATATGCATTAAGCCAGTATCGTGGGTAATAATCCAATTGGCTTGCTGTACAAGACTCGCGGATTCATCTAACTTAAATTGTCCACAGCCATTAAACACCTTAACTCCTACTGCATTAACAATTTCTTCTCCTCTATGCTTATCCTCGGGTCCACCTAATAAAACAATAGGTTCGGATAAAGAATCGCACAGCTCAATAAGTTTTAATATCGGCATCATCTTGGTTGCATGCTGTCCGCCAATAACGACTCCAACATATCCATTAGATTGGATTTCTGGTAATCGAGCTAAAGCAACTTTCGAAGTCTCTGGTATAAAATAGTCCAATCCTTTAGCATCGTTTACTACACCTAAAGAAGAAACCTGTATAAATTTCCTTCTATTACTCATATGTAAAACGATTAT
>CAJWJW010000033.1 GCA_913041775.1 uncultured Flavobacteriales bacterium | reverse complement strand
GCTCAATCTTTATAGTAGCTTAACGATTTCTTCTAATTTCATTCCTCGCGAGCCTTTGATTAATATAAAGGCGTTCTTAATGGGTGATTTTTTAAGAGTGTTTTTAAGTTCTTGGTTTGTGGGAAAGCTAGCATATTCTGTATTGTTGGCTAGATCAAATGCCTTACCTACCAAGTATACATTCGAAAAACCAGCACTTAAACAATAATTTATTATGCTTATATGTTCTCGTTCTGTTTCAGTCCCCAGCTCAAACATATCTCCTAAGATTAAAACTTTGTGTGTATGATCTATTAAAAGCATATTATGAATCGCCTTTTCTACACTCATAGGGTTTGCATTATAGGCATCTAATAGAATCGAGTTTTGATCTGTTTCTATTAACTGAGATCTGTTATTCGTAGGTATGTAAGTCTCAATTGCATCTTTTATACGTTCCATTTCAACTCCACAGTAATTTCCTACTGCAATACTGAGTGCAATATTATCAAAATTGTAATCTCCTATAAGTTTACTTTCTATAATAAGTTCTCCAACTGATACAGAAACGTAAGGTTGAGCACTAATAAATTTTACAGTATAGTTGCTAGAGTCTAACTGACCATAGGTATAGTTCTGGCTTTCCTTTGGAAGTAGTTCCAGTAAATTCTGTTGGTTGTCTTTAGTAAATATCTTTGCTTTTGTATCTCCTAGGAAGCTGTACAGTTCTGTCTTTGCTCTAAGGACCCCATCTAATGATCCAAATCCCTCTAAATGAGCCTTACCAATGTTTGTAATTATGCCAATATCTGGCTCTGCTAAAGAACACAAAAAGGCTATTTCTTGCTCATGGTTAGCGCCCATTTCAATTATGCCATACTCAGTACCAGAAGTAATCGCTAATAAGCTTAAGGGGACTCCTATGTGATTGTTAAGGTTGCCTTTTGTTGCCGAAGTAATAAACTTTTGTCCGAGTACTCGATATAATAATTCTTTACTCGTTGTTTTACCATTCGTTCCAGTAATAGCTATTATTGGACATTTTAATTTCTTTCTGTGTTTGTTAGCTAGGCTCTGTAAGGTGCTTAATACATCATCGACTAAGATATATCTGTCATCTAATACATATTTCTCTTCATCTACTATAGCAATAGATGCCCCTTTTTCTAATGCTGTTACTGCAAATTCATTTGCATTAAACGTGGGGCCTTTTAATGCAAAGAATATGCATCCAGGATTAATAGCTCTAGTGTCTATACAAACCTCTGGATGCTCAAGAAAAATAGTATATAGTTTTTTTAGCATGGTAGTACGTATTTGATATGCAAAAAAAAAGCCTCTCATTACGAGAGGCTTACTAATTAGCGTGTCATTTTTCTTGACTTCTTTTTATTAGGCTTTAAGTTTTGAGAGCCCATTCTATCCATCACACATCGGAAACCAATAAAGTCTGTTCCAATATCGCTATTTAAGAATCTCTTAGTTCCAGGGTTAAGCCAGTAGGCACGGTCTTTCCACGAACCACCTTTGTATACATGTACATCATCGTTAACAAGAGTTGTTTTACCATAGTCGTACATTGCTGCGTCTCCTTGAGAATCTCCCTTAGAGTAGTAAATACTAGACTCAATATCTCCGTCGTAACGATTAGAGTTTTTAGCTTGTTGGTAATTTCTTCTTAATTTATCAGCTTCAGCTTCTCTTGTTTGCATTCTACCTAACGAATCCGCTTCTATATAGTAGCCTTCTTCATCTTTAGCTTTATCTACAAACACATTGCCTCTAAAAGGCATAAAGTCATCTTGTCCTAATGCATCATCTCTGTATACATCTAAAACCCATTCTCCAACATTACCACTCATGTCGTACAAACCGTAATCGTTTGGAGGGTAAGATTTAATTTCCATAGTACGAGCACCAGCATCATTTAATGCTCCTGCAATACCCATGTTATCACCATCACCTCGTTTGAAGTTAGCAAGTAATTCTCCTTGAAATTGTTTGCGATTATCTCTTAATGAATTTCTATTCCAAGGGTAGTATCTCCCCTCAGCAATATTACCTTCAATAGAATTTCCAATTAAACCCCATGCTGCATATTCCCATTCTGCTTCAGTTGGCAGTCTATAACTTGGAATTAAAACACCATCTTCTTGTTGTCCTCTACGACCAATTTTACTTTTTGGGTTTCTTAAATCCCTGTAGCCCTTATTTTTTCTTACAGCACCTGTATATTGACCTGTTCTATATGTTTCAGTATTGAAATTATCGTCATCAAATTGTTCCGTGTTGTGTTTTAAAGATTTAGCATCAATTAATGCGAGCTCGTTTACACGATCTGTTCTCCATGCACAATAATCTTGTACTTGTTCCCAATTAACACCTACTACTGGGTAGTGGCTAAATCCTGCTTGACGAAGGTAATTATTCACCATTGGGTCATTATACCCCAATTCACTTCTCCATGCATTCGTATCTGGAAGAGCATTCCAGTATACCTCAGGATAACTTTCTCCAAACACACGAGTCAACCAAAATAAATATTCTCTGTACGACACGTTAGTTACTTCAGTTTCGTCCATGTAGAACGAAGCGACAGATACTTGGCGTGGGCTAGCATTCTGCTCCATCAAAACATCCTCTTCTGTTTGACCCATTATAAATGAACCACCTTCTACGAAGACCATTCCAACAGGAAGATTTTGTTTGTAATTTAGTGCAGCTTCAAAACCTCCGTTTGCAGAAGTATTCACTTTCCATCCAGTAGTTTGTGACATGTTCTTGTATTTATCACTTCCACAAGAAGTGACTAATGCAGCAAGTCCTACAATAAATAGTTTAGATAAAGAATTCGACATTTTCATGATATATAGAGCGTTGATGTTGTTCTTATTGAATGAAGGGGACTAAATTACCTAAAATTTAGGGCATTTAATGGCTTTTAGTTTTTTTCTTTTGTCTCTACAGGCTAACTGTAGGGTAACAGAAACTTCGTGTGCTCCACCGGAAATACCCGAAAGCTTTGATACTGTGTAGTCATAACTGTAACCAAAACGTATTCCATTATTTTCATAACCTAATACAATTAGTACTGCGTCGGGGTTAGCGAAATTACTTCTGTAGTAGAGTCCACCCGAAAGACTTTCGTTTGTTAACGACATCCCTACGTTTAATTGTTCTGCTCCAGCCTGCTTTAGATACATTACATTAGGTGTAATAAATGGTCCATCCATTACTAATCCCATATTTTTAGTTCTACCCACAGCAATATTTGCTCCTGTGTGTACCGTAAAACGTCTTGGAAGTGGGCTTTCTTCAATAAAGGAAGCGTCAGGTTGTGAAAGATGATGTAAAGCTAATCCGAAGAAATACTTTTTTGTAAAGGCCATCATACCTAAAGATACATCTGCATACCCTACATTATCCGCTATAAGGTCTAAGTTTTCTTCTGTCTCATAGATAAAACCATAGTTTTGATCTATCTGGTCACCAAAGAAAAGTTTAGTTTTATCTAATCCTTTTTGATGATAACTAGCTTGAATACCAGTTAATACAGTAAGTTTTCTAGATACTTGTAATTGATAGGAGTATATTACATTTATTTGAGTACTTTTTACAATACCTTCTCCTTGTTCATCATTTAAGATCTGTAATCCAAGTCCTCCGTTAAGTTTTTCTACATTTCTATCTATAGAAATACTGTTGGTTACAAAAGCGCCCTTTAAGCTTGACCATTGATTTCTATGATTCATAGAAATACGAGGGCAGTTAGCAGAACCAGCCATTGCCGGATTTAAATACATTGGATTGGCGTAAAACTGCGTAAATGCAGGATCCTGTGCCATAGCGTTAGTTGTTATACCTAAGCTTATAATTGCCAGTAGGACAAATAATCTAGTTTGAATCATATTACTTTTAGGTTACGAATCACAATAATACAATAATTTTTGAAATTTTAAACCTCCGTTTACTTTCAAAAACAATACAATTTCATTTTTCTGAAATAATTGTGCCAAAACTTACTATTTTTGACAATAGATTTTATTCTTCCACGTTGAGTAATATTAACATAATCCCTTGTGTGTATGCTACGCTTTCTTTTTTCTTTTTTTCTAATGCTATCCTTGTTTACACCAAAGGTTTATAGTCAAAATAGCAAAACCATATCACTAGTATGGCAACAAAATGACATGCTTGATAATAATCAATCCTTGTCCTCTAATCTGTCATTTACAGACGCTTTTTTTAATCACGATTCGCCAAAAACACCTATTTTTAAACGTAAAATAAGACTACCAGAGAATATTTCATCGGTTAAAATTAATATAAGCATACTTGATAGCATCCTATTAAGCTCTAAAGAAAAGATGATGTTAGATTCTCTTACTCTTCCTGAAGCACTTACTTGGAGTATTAGTTATGAACGAAAGATCCCCTTTCTTATACTTAGTTATTTACCACTTACGTCCTCTCACAAAATAACGAAATTTGAATACCAACTAAATCTAAAATATGTCGAATATGAATTAAATAACTCTAAAAAGAGTTCCCTTAATTCAGTATTAAGCGATGGCGATTGGTATCGTTTTAAAGTTAGTGACGATGGCCTTTATAAAATTGATAAAACAGCATTCGACGAAATGGGTGTTACTATAAGCTCCATTAATCCCGATAAAATCCAGGTTTTTGGAAACGGTGGTTCTATGTTGCCCGAATTTAATGGCGACTTTAGGTATACTGATTTAGAAGAAAATGCTATTTATGTCTCTGGAGCTGATGATGGTCAATTTAATACGAACGATTTTGTTGTTTTTTATGCACAGTCTCCTCATTGTTGGAATTACGATAATACTACTCAAGTTTTTTCGCATCAATTAAATATTTACGATAATAATAATTACTATTATGTTCATATTGGTGAGCTAGACGGGAAAAGAATTGAAACTATTGACTTAGTTCAAAACGCCAATTATGCAGTTGATTATCATACTCAGACCGTTTTTTATGAATGGGAAAATTATAATTTAAAACATTCCGGTCGACAGTGGTTTGGAGAGTACTTTAGTTTTAATGAACAATATAATATCAATTTTAGTTTTGCAGATCGAATAAAAGCTGAACCCATAAAAATAAAAGCGCGTGCTGTTGCACGCTCTGCCTCTGCAACAAGTTTAAGTTGTAAGTTAAATGGCTCTGAAGTACTTAATGTACCTATTGGTGTTAATATTACCGCTGAAGTTTATGTAGACGATGGTGAGGCTTATTCAGAATTCACATCTAATCAGAACAGTATAGGTTTAAGCGTTTCGTTTAATAAAAACGGAAATTCTGCAGCTTTTGCTTATCTTGATTATATTGAGTTGCAAGCGAAAAGTGAACTTAGTTTTAATGGCGGACAGTTGCTCTTTAAGGAGCCTTCTACAGTTCGCGTTGGTAGAATTTCTGAGTTTTTAATTAATTCCAATTTGAATTCTTTTGCTGTGTGGGACCTTACAAATCCTACAGAAGTAACTAGTGTTACGCTTAATAATTATGAAAGTTTCACTTCTCCAACTGAATCACTTAGAACTTTTGCAATTCACGATTTACAAAAAGCTTCATATAACAGACCTCTTTTCGATAAGAAAATTGAAAATCAGAATTTACATGGACAAGACACTGCAGATTTACTTATTATAACTGCACCAGAATTTTTGGAAGCCGCAGAACGTTTGGCTCAGTTTCACATTCTAGATGATGGAATGAAGGTAAATATTGCCACCACGGAACAAATTTACAATGAGTTTAGTTCTGGGAAACAAGACCTCATTGCGCTACGGGATTACGTTAAAATGTTCTATAATAATGCTCAGTCAGAAGAAGAAATTCCAGAGAATGTATTGCTTTTCGGAGATGCTAGTTTCGATTATAAAGGAATTACAGCCTCTAATGGACTTTACGATGATGTGAATTTTGTACCTACTTTTCAATCTGTAAAGTCATTTAAACTTGGAGACTCTTATTGTACTGATGATTTTATCGCTTATTTAGACTCTACAGAAGGTGCTCAAAATACAATGAGTTCCGATGGTATGGACATTGGAGTAGGTCGAATTGTTTGTCAAACACTTAATGAAGCGGAGGCTGTTGTAGATAAAATAATTAACTATAATTCTGTGAACTCTTTTGGCGATTGGCGTTCTAATATTTGTTTTGTTGCAGATGATGTCGATGATCCAACATGGGAGTTTAGGCTCCAAGAAAATATCGATGCAGTAGCATCTCGATTAGATACTGCGTATGCAAATTATAATATTAGCAAGATTTATCTTGACTCTTACCAGCAAGTAGCTTCTTCTGGCGGGCAGCGCTATCCAGATGCCCGACAAGCCGTTGTAGATCAAATAAACAAAGGAACTTTAATGATGCATTATTACGGTCATGGTGGAGAAGTTGGTTGGGCAGAAGAGCGAGTACTTGAGCTTATCGATATTAATGCTTGGGAGAATATGAACAACTTGGCTGTGTTTATTACTGCAACCTGTGAGTTTTCTAGATACGACGATGCAAAAAGAATCTCAGCAGGAGAGCAAATTCTCCTAAATCCTAATGGGGCTGGAATAGCCTTGTTTACTACAACCAGAACTATTTACGAAGCAGATGCTAAGAATTTGTCCACTACTTTTTATAATTATGCTATCCCAGAAAGTGCGGGCGAAAATTTGAGTTTTGGTTCTATTATGAGGGCTATGAAGAATGATTTAAATTCTTCAGGAATTTCATCAACTAATAAAATGAAGTTCACTCTATTGGGTGATCCTTCCTTAAAATTTCCTATCCCAGAAAATAAAGTCGTTATTACCGAAGTAATTGACGCCTTAACTCTAAGCCCTATAGATACCCTGAAGGCTTTGTCTAGGATTATTGTGAGAGGTAAGGTTACCGATCAATGGGATAACTTACTAAGTTCTTTTAACGGACTGCTCAACTCAAAAGTATATGATAAGCCGAGCCAGCTGCAAACTATAAATAACGATTTTGAGTACTTAGATCCTTTCTTCTTCGAATTGCAACAGAATATTCTGTATGCTGGAAATGTTAGCGTAATAAACGGTTGGTTTGAATTTGAATTTGTGGTTCCTAAAGATATATCCTATGCTTATGGATTAGGGAAAATTGCACTTTATGCAGCAGATAGTATTACAGATGCAATAGGTGCAGATGCTTCCATTTTAATTGGTGGGTTTGACGAGAACGCAAGTGAAGATCATTTTGGGCCTGAAATAGAACTTTTTATAAACGATGCTAGTTTTAGAGTTGGTGGTATAACAAATACAAACCCAAGTTTGTTTGCGCTTATTAGCGACGAGTCTGGTGTCAATACTACCGGAAATGGAATTGGTCACGATATAGTCGCTGTTTTAGATGAGAGTAGTCAAGATGCAATTGTTTTAAACCACTACTATGAGGCAAATTTGAATTCCTATAAATCTGGTGTAGTGTCGTATCCTTTTGCGAATTTATCAGAAGGATTGCATACACTGAAAATTAAAGTTTGGGATGTTCATAATAACTCATCTGAAGATTTTACCGAGTTCTTAGTAATCACAGATGCTAGCTTAATTTTGAGCAATCTGATGAATTATCCAAATCCTTTTAACGATTTCACTAGAATTCATTTCGAACACAATCAAGCTGGAGAAGATTTAAATGTACGATTAGACATTTACGACTTTAACGGAAGGAAGGTTAAAACCATTTCCAAATATGTTTCTGGCGATTCTTATTCGAATTCAGAATTTGTATGGAATGGTAGTTCAGAAGAGGGTGGGACTCTTCAAAGTGGTATTTACTTATGTAAGTTAACTGCTGTTAATTCTTCTACAAAAGCAGAAAATACAATTAGTACGCAAATGGTACTAATAAAATAAGTTTCGCGTTAATAAATTTCTAAATTAGCACTGTTTAAAAACTGCCCATGAAAAAAATAGCGTTTATAGCGATTGCAAGTGTTTTTTTTACTTCAAACTCACTTGCTCAAGATGTAAGTTCAGATTATTTAACTAACCTGAATACTATTTCTACTTCTGTTCCATTTTTATTAATTGCTCCAGATTCTAGAGCAGGTGCTATGGGAGATGTTGGAGCTGCGACTTCACCAGACCATAATTCTATTCACTGGAATGCCTCTAAGTTGGCTTTCTTAAAAGAAGATAATGGCTTCTCTTTGTCATACACTCCGTGGTTACAAGATTTAGTTCCCGAAATTAGTTTGAGTTATTTATCCGGATTTAAACGTTTAAGCTCTAGAAGTACAATTGGTGGTAGTCTTCGCTATTTTTCATTAGGTGAAATTCAATTTACTAACTCTAGTGGAGATCCAATATCTAAATTTAGTCCTAATGAATTTGCGTTTGACGGTGCTTATGCGATGAAGCTGTCTGAGAATTTTTCTACTGGTATGGCAATGCGTTATATCTATTCTAATTTAACAGGTGGAATTAATGTAGACGGAGCTGCTCCAACCAAGCCAGGGACTTCTTTTGGTGTAGATTTATCTTCTTATTACCAGAGTAATGAGTTTGAAATAGAGAATAAGAAGGCGTATTGGGCTGCAGGGATCAATATATCTAATGTGGGTAATAAAATTTCGTATACCGATGGTGGAGAAGAGCATTTTTTACCAATGAACGGTCGTTTAGGTCTAAACTTTAATATGGAATTAGATGATTATAATTCTGTTTCTTTTGCTTTTGATGTAAACAAATTATTAGCTCCAACTCCACCTGTTTACTATACAGTAGATAACGAAGAGTACAGTTTCGGACCTGATGGTGTACCTGCCGATGATTTTGTAGATGGGGAAAATAATAATGGAGATAATCCTGAAGATGATGTACAAGCTAATTCTGATTATGCACAGTCTATTATTGCTGGTCAGAGTTCTGATGTGGGAACCTTACAAGGAATGTTTCAATCTTTTACCGATGCGCCTGGAGGCTTTAAAGAAGAGTTAAATGAATTGATGTTTGCTGCAGGTGTAGAATATTGGTATTTAAAACAATTTGCTTTTAGAGGGGGTTATTTTCATGAACATGCTACAAAGGGAAATAGAAAGTATTTTACAGTTGGTGTAGGTTTACGAATGAATGTATTCTCTTTAGATATGGCATTTTTGCTTCCTGCTACTCAAGGAACAAGAAGTCCTTTAGCAAATACCTTACGCTTTACAATGTTGTTCGATATGGCAGCTTTATACGCTACAGATAAAGAATAGTTGATGAATATAAGAATCGGTTTTGGCTTTGATGTGCATCAGCTTGCAGTAGGCGAGGAGTTTTGGTTAGGCGGAATTTTAGTGCCTCATGAAAAAGGTGCTGTTGGGCATTCAGATGCGGATGTACTAATACATACTATTTGCGATGCTATTTTAGGTGCTGCAGATTTGCGAGATATTGGCTTTCATTTCCCTGATACAGATGCTAAATACAAAGGCATAGACAGTAAGATACTTCTTAAAGAAGTAATGGATATTGTACGTGAGAAAGGTTTTGAGTTAGGTAATATTGACTCTACTATTGCTTTACAACAACCCAAAGTGAATCCGTATATTCCAGAAATGAAAAAGATGCTGGCTGAGGTTATGAATATTTCTCCAGGGCAGTTGTCTATAAAGGCTACTACTACCGAGAAATTAAGCTTTGTAGGTAGAGAAGAAGGTGTTTCTGCATATGCTGTTGCTCTTTTACAAAAACTATAAGCTGCAGCCCATATTTACTAATACCTACACTATTGTGTAGGTATTTTTTGCTCTTTACTTTTTCATAATTTATTTAGCAAGCCATTAAGTATTTCTATACGTGATTGTTAATGATTATTGTTAGTTCTAAAGAGCTTAGTTTCTTAGGTCAGATAGTTTTATTGATTTGTTGTCGTATGAGCTACCATGAGCATTGTCTAAATTATTAAGAACAAAAAAAAAGGCTATCTCGTAGAGACAACCTTTTTTTTTGTTTGTTTTAAATGTTCTTAGAAGAACAAACTAAAGTTAACACCTAAGTTAAAGTCAGTTCCTTTAAGGTCGTGATTTTCGATGTATTTGTTATCAGCGTTGTAAACTTTTCTTTCACCGTTACTGAACGTTAAGTTCATGAATGGCTCAATTGCAAAGTGCTCTCTCCATACAATTGTATAACCTAATCCTAGGTTAAAATTTAAAGATTTAGTAGCTTCCTCAACAACTTGAGCTATATCCCATTCCGGCTTAATTACCGGAGTAAGGTCTGTGTTGTATGCTGGAACAGCACCAGTAGTACCAGGTGATACCTCTTCACCATTTAAAGTCCAAATATGAACATTTGCTTCAGTAACTTCTCTGAAATCTTCGTTACTTACACTTTTACTACTTAAAGAAACTTCAGTAAATAAGTTGTTAGAAACGTAGTAACGACCAAATACACCTATTTCAGCTGTGTTGTCGTTTAATTCGTACGCACCTTTATTTGTGTTATCATTTTGGAAATTAACCAATGCACCAATAGCAATACCATCTTGTACAAAGTATC
>CAJWJW010000032.1 GCA_913041775.1 uncultured Flavobacteriales bacterium | reverse complement strand
CCATTTCTTTAGAGCTGGTGGGGCTTCTGGAACAATTGCTAAAACTATGTCGGCTTACGATAAGGATTTTAGTGATGCTATCTATGGTAAAGAAGCAAACGGAAGGTATGTATGCGAGTCTCGATTAAAGAAAATGATCGAACATGAATACGGCTTAATTACCGAGCGTTTAGATAGAGGAAAACATCCTAATAAACGTTTTTTCTCATTCGCAAACAATGTAGCGACCATAAATTTCTCTAAAACTAACGATGGACATGGTTGGATGGGTTTAAGATTTCAACTTAATCCTAACGATGAGCCAAACGATGTGGTTTTACATTTCTTGCTTCACGAAAGAGAAGCAAGACAACAACAAGAGAGCGCTGGAGTCTTAGGTGTAAACCTTATTTATGGATGTATGTTTCATCATGATGATCCAAAAGCACTCATAAAGCAATTATTCGATAATATAAGTAAGGGTTATATTGAAATAGATATGATCCAAATGAATGGCCCTGAATTTGAACACGTAGACAATCGCTTATTAAGTCTTTTCTTAGTAAAAGAAAAAATGACCGATGCGGTAATATTTGGACCTGATGGAGTTAACCTACAACCATCGAATGTACTGTACAAAAAGAATATCCTAGCAATAAGGGGTAGTTTTAGACCTGTAACTAAGGTAAATATTGACATGATAAAAAATGGTTATAATAAATTTATACTCGAAAAAAGAGTCACCAAAGAAAACCTTCAAGTATTGTTCGAGATTACTTTAAGTAATTTATCTACAGACGGGAAAATTGATGAACAAGATTTCTTAGATCGTGCGGATATATTATGCTCACTAGGACAAACAGTTCTTGTATCTAACTATCAAGAGTACTATAAGCTATTAGATTATTTTAGTAAATTTTCTACCAAGAGAATGGGCGTTATATTAGGAGTACCTAATTTAAAATTAATATTTGAAGAGAAATACTACCGACACTTAAACGGAGGTATACTAGAAGCATTTGGTAGAATGTTTAACAGGGATTTAAAAATGTATTTATATCCTTCCCAGAAACTAGCTGATGGTGAGCTTAAAAATTCTAAAAACTTAAAAGTACACCCTCGATTTAGAGCGCTTTACGAATACCTTATTTATAATAATAGAATTGTAGATATAGACTATGATCCAAAAGTGCTTCATATTTTCTCTCCAGCTGTCCTAAAAATGATTAAAAACGGAATTAAAGGATGGGAAGAATTAGTTCCTGCTTATGTTGATAATGTCATTAAAGAGAAGAAACTTTTCGGTTATAAGTCAATTTCAAAAAAGAAAGAAGCTTAGAAATTAAAACTTTACAAAACGATTTATTTGATCCTGAAGCAGTGCTACTGTTTCAATATTTTCTATTTCCCCTTGATTATTTACTAAATTATGTATTTCTGAGAGCTTAGGTTTTGCAGAAAAAACCTCAGCTTTAAGGTGATGAAATAGGGATGTTAGATGCTCCAAACCTCTTAAATTTCCAGCTCTACCAGAGGCAACACCAACTAAAGCAACCTTTTTAGTACATACATCATCACTTCCGATGCAGTCCATAAATGACTTAAATACACCAGGATAACTACCATGATACTCAGGAGATACAACAACAAACTTATCGGCACTTACTATATACTTTGAAACTATAGAAGAGAACTCATTTGTGGAAGCACCGAAGGAATTCGAAAACATGAAATCGTTGGGTAAATCACATAAATCCATCACCTGATTAGGTACATTTTTACTCGTTAATAACTTACTGTAAAACTGAGCTACTTTAAACGTTAAGCTTTCTTTTCTGTTAGTCGCTGAAATAATAGTAATCATATCGTTGAAAAATTGTGTCTAAAATGTTGATAACATACATGAATTCTTAGTGATAGCTAAGAACTACTTTTCGTAATTTGAGACTTTAAAAATACAGAAATTTGTTTCATATATGGCAAAGATTATCGCAATTGCAAATCAGAAAGGAGGAGTAGGTAAAACGACTACTTCTGTAAACCTTGCTGCATGCCTAGGGGTACTGGAAAAGAAGGTATTACTAATTGATGCCGATCCACAAGCGAATGCTAGTTCATCACTAGGGATTGATCCAAATGGAAGTTATAATGGCACCTACCAATGCCTTGAACACCAAGTTAATGCAATAGAATGCATTCAGAAATCGTCTAGCCCTAATGTTGACGTGATGCCATCTCATATGGATTTGGTAGCTGCAGAAATAGAGCTAGTAGATAAAGAAGCAAGAGAGTTTATGCTAAAAGCAGCACTCAAAGACATACGCGAGGAATATGATTATATCATAATCGACTGTGCTCCTTCTCTTGGACTAATAACACTCAATGCACTAACTGCAGCAGACTCAGTTATTGTACCAATACAATGTGAATATTTTGCATTAGAGGGTCTCGGTAAATTAATGAATACAATTAAGAGTATTCAGAATATTCAAAATCCTGATTTAGATATAGAAGGTTTATTATTAACGATGTATGATTCTAGATTAAGACTTTCAAACTTAGTAGTTGAAGAAGTGAAAACACATTTTCAAGACATGGTTTTTAAAACGATTATACAACGAAACGTACGATTAAGTGAGGCACCAAGTTTCGGAGAAAGTATAATTATGTACGACGCAACTTGTAAGGGAGCGATAAACTATCTTAATTTATCGCAAGAATTTATAGAAAACAACGAAACAGCAGTATAATGGCAAAACAGAAAAAGGCTTTAGGAAGAGGTTTATCTGCCATTCTTAGCAACCCTAGTACAGACATAACTCAGTCCCAATCTAATATAGAAATAAAAACTCCTCTAGGGGCAATTGGTGAGCTACTCATTAACACAATAGAAGTAAATCCTTTTCAGCCTCGGACACACTTTAATGAAACAGCACTAAATGAGCTTGCTGATTCTATAAAAGAGCTAGGTGTAATACAACCAATTACAGTTCGAAAACTTGGCTACGATAAATACCAGTTAATCTCTGGAGAACGTAGATTTAGAGCAAGTCAATTAGCTAGTTTAAAAAAAATACCAGCTTACATAAGACTCGCCAACGATAAAGAGATGCTAGAAATGGCATTGGTCGAAAACATACAAAGAGAAGACCTAGATGCCATTGAAATAGCGTTAAGTTATAAACTACTTCAAGTTGAATGTAATTTAACACAAGAAAAATTAAGCGAAAGAGTTGGTAAAAAAAGATCTACAGTAAGTAATTACCTTCGACTATTAAGCTTAAACCCTATTGTTCAGGCAGGAATTAGAGACCATATGATATCAATGGGACATGCAAGAACTCTAGTAAACATTAGTGATGAGCAAGCTCAACTAGATCTATACAAAGCAATATTAACCAATAATTTATCTGTTAGACAAACAGAAGAATTGGCTCAAGGAGTTAAAATCAACTTAACGAATTCTAAGTCAAATCCAACAACTAAAATAGGACCACTACCCTTTTCTGTACAACAATTAACAAAGAAGTTTGAAGAGAAATTAAACAGTAAAACAGAAGTTAAACTCCAGAAAAGCGGAAAAGGAAAATTGATTATTTCGTTTAAAAATGAAGAAGAACTAGAACATATAATTCAATGCTTCCAATAAGACTAATCCTTTTTTGCAAGCTGCTTCTTTATTCTTTAAGTAGTAATGCACAAATTTTAGAGCATACTAAATCTCCTGAAAAAGCGAGTATTTTCTCTGCAATACTTCCGGGTGCAGGACAAATTTACAATGAAAAATACTGGAAAATACCTGTAATTTATATAGGTATGGGAACGGCACTATTTATTGCAAACTGGAACAAAAATGAATACCAACAGTACAGAACTGCTTTAGCTAATAAAACAGATGGAAATGATGATACAGTTGATTTATACCAAGATATATATACAGAAAGTAATTTAATTACCATGAAAAATTACCATCGTAAAAATAGAGATTTGGGCTATATAATTACTGTTGGGATTTACCTACTTAACATCATCGATGCTTCTGTAGATTCTCATTTGTTTAACTTTAACGTAAATAATAATTTAGGCATTAGAATACAACCACAAATTTCACGTTTCCAAAACAACAACTTATACGCACTCTCTGTAACCTTAAATTTGAAAAAATGAAAATTGCACTTTTAGGTTATGGTAAAATGGGTAAATCCATAGAGGTTATTGCAAAGGATAGAGGTCATCAGATTTCTATAAAAATTGACTCAAAAAATTTAAATTCCTTAACAATAGAAAGTTTTAGTGAGATTGATGTAGCGATAGATTTTAGTACTCCTAGCACTGCTAAAAACAATATTGAGCTTGCTCTAAAATCTAAAACCCCTATTATTAGTGGTACAACAGGTTGTTTGGAGCAAATTGAAGAAATGAAGAACTTATGCTTAGTAGAAAATACAGCCTTTCTATATGCTTCGAACTTTAGCTTAGGAGTAAATTTATTTTTTGAACTCAATAAAAAATTGGCACTGCTGATGTCAAATCACCAAAATTATGAGGTGAGTATGGAAGAAATTCATCATACTCAAAAATTAGATGCCCCTAGTGGGACCTCAATTAGTTTAGCTGAGCAAGTAATTAATAGTCAGGAACTAAAGAAAGAATGGGTGTTAGATACCAAGACTAAACCTGAAGAATTATTGATTCAAGCTAGTAGAAAAAATAAAGTTCCAGGAACACATATTGTAAAATATGAATCTGATATTGACAGCATAACCATAGAACATGAAGCACACTCAAGAGAGGGCTTTGCTTTAGGAGCAGTGATTGCTGCAGAGTGGCTCTTACCTAAAAAGGGAGTCTATACAATGAAAGACGTACTATTTACTTCTTAACCCTAATTAACCACATAATTAAGTTAAAAATAACTTGATTTTATACTTTTGAAAAAAAACTAGATGAATACTAAAAAACACCTTCTATTTCTAGTAAGCTGCATAGCTTATATTATTCTTACTAAACTAATAGGTTTTAACTGGCTTTATTTTGGAGTTTTAGCTATCGCAGATCATTATTATTGGAATTATATAAACTGGACTTTCTGGAAAAAAAGAACGCCTAAAGTTGAGGAAAAGAAATCTGTATTTGCAGAGTGGTTCAATGCAATAACTTTTGCAGTTATAGGAGCGACCTTAATACACACATTTATAATACAGCCCTTTACCATTCCTACATCCTCAATGGAGAAGTCTATGTTAATAGGAGATTACTTATTGGTTAGTAAAGTAAATTACGGTCCTAATGTCCCCAACACTCCATTGTCTGTTCCATTTATGCACAATGTATTAGTTGGAACTGCCAACACACCTTCATTTACTAAATCTTTACAATTAGGATATAATAGACTGCCTGGTTTTACTACGGTAAAAAACAACGACATCGTAGTTTTTAACTACCCTGTGGATAAGATGCAAGAAGATATGCCATACGATAAGAAAACACATTACGTAAAAAGATGTGTTGCTATAGCTGGTGATTCATTGGAAATTATAGACCAAAAAGTATTTATTAATGGTACCGAACAACCCTTACCAGATAGATCTCACGGACAGTTTAGTTATATCGTTACAACTAGTGGGAATGGTTTTAGAGAGAAGTTTTTACTTGAAAATGAGATAACAGAAGTCTACCCACTTCACGAATATGAATTCACCTTAGAAGAGGAAGCTCAAGTACGTTTATTTAAAGAACAAGCATATATTAGAAATGTAGATGCAACTGACAGCCTAAACACATACCGTATTGTTACACAGGGTGTTAAATTAAATGCAAATGTTTTGGCTACCTATAAAGGGAAAAAGACTATCAATAGTTTGTTTTTGATGATGCTTACTGATAATAATGTAGATCTGCTACAATCGCTTTCTACCGTAACTTCTGTAAAAAAGCCAGCCTTATTGCCTAGTCAAAAAGGCGAAGTAATGTTTCCTAAAGGAAATAGCTTTGGATGGAATACAGACAACTATGGCCCTATATATATTCCACGAGCTGGTGCAACCATACAATTAAACAATGAAAATATAGATATGTACGCCAAAATTATTGGAGAATATGAAGCCAATAAATTGGAACAGAAAGACGAAGGTATTTATATTAACGATGTTTTAAGTACGGACTTCACCTTTGCAATGAATTATTATTGGATGATGGGAGATAACAGACACAACTCATTAGACTCAAGATTTTGGGGCTTTGTACCCGAAAATCATGTCGTAGGAAAACCGGTATTAAACTGGTTAAGTATAGATCCTAATAAAAAAGGCTTAGCTAAAATACGATGGAACAGAATGTTTACTTTCATCCATGGAGAAGGGCAAGCAAAATCTTACCTAATTCACTTTTTAATTTTTATAGGTCTATGGAATATTGTGAGTAGATTTTTATTGAAGAAAAAAACTGCTTAATGAAAATCCTAAAGTTTATTGCTGCTGTAGGTTTCGCCTTATTTATAAAGCTATTTGTATTTCAACCTTTTGTAATTCCCTCAAGTTCTATGGATAAAGCGTTAGTTAAAGGAGATTACGTTATGGTAAATACATGGCAAAACGCCCTTTTTGGAAATCTGTTAGACATACAACTAGGTGAAGTGGTAGCCTTTCACTACCCGCTAGAAAAATCAGCCATAAAATCTAAAATGGTTTTTATAAAACGATGTGTTGCACTACCTGGCGACTCACTTATACTAGAAAATGGTAAGGTCGCTTTAGAACAAACAAAGCTCCAATTTGATTATCTAATCGCCGACCCTGACGGAAAGTTAAACTGGGAAATACTAAAAGGTTTAGGAATCCATTTAGGTGGGAAAGCCACAAACAACAGATGGTTGTTAAGCTTAGACAGTATCCAAATAAGTGCACTAATAGAAGTGGATCAAAACTTAAAATTCACCTTAAATTCTAGCCCTAAAGATAAAATCGATTTATCAACCTTCCCATCAGACAGTACACTTAAATGGAACAGAGATTTCTTTGGACCCTTATATGTTCCTCAGAAAGGAGCTAAAATAAAAATAGACTATACAAATTTTAGTTTGTACGAAAAAATAATCTTAGACTACGAGAATCACTCCTGTAGACTACAGGATTCAGTAATATACATTGACAATAAGCAAACAGAAACTTACACTTTTAGCCAGAACTACTATTTTATGATGGGCGACAATAGACATCATTCTCAAGACTCAAGGTATTGGGGTTTTGTACCCGAAGACCATCTTATAGGAACCTGTAGTAGAATTCTGTTTAATGCTGATGAATTCTTGAGTAAACGACTCTTAAAAAGAGTTTATTAGTATGGAGAAACAAGCAGTCCTTAGTAGCCATTACTTTCCTTGTATCGCATATTTCGATCTTTTAGTAAAACACAATTCTGTAATAATAGATCTAGGGGAACACTTTATGAAGCAATCATACAGAAATAGATGTGTTATATACACCTCTAATGGACCATTAACCTTGAGTGTACCCGTAATAAAAAAAAATAAAACAAAAGTTGTAGATGTACTTTTAGATATCAGTTCCGATTGGAAAAAATCACACTGGCGCGCAATAAGTTCTGCCTATAATTCTAGCCCATTTTTTGAATATTACGAACACGATTTAAGAACTATTTTTTTTAAAGAATACCTAACTTTAGCAGAAATAAACTTAGCCCTACTTAAGCATATATGCAAAGAAATTGGACTGGATAGGAATCTATCAGTTAGTGAGAGTTTTGTAGAAAAAAACGAATGTATAATAGATTACAAAAACCTAATTAATGCTAAAAAACCCTATCCAATAGCAGCCAATTACTCTAGATACATTCAAATATTTGAGAAAAAACAAGGATTTATAAGTAATTTGAGTATTTTAGATCTTCTATTCCACGAAGGCCCTGAAACATTAAACTACATTAAATACAATCTTAATTAGATCTTATTATATTTAGACTTAACTCTAAACTGCAAAATAATAAGATCAAAAAGGGAAAGCGTAAGCTTTCCCTTTTCTTTTAAACCAGAACTCTATTCTTTAAGTGAAATGAGTATAAGAAAAATACTTTTTTAGTTAAACAATCTAAGGCTGTTTAACTAGTTCATTTTTATAGCAATTTTAAAGGTTTTGAAATGTAAAGAAAGAATTGTAGTCATGATTATTGGTTCTTTTCATCAAAAAAATGGACAAACACGACAGTTTTTATATTCTTAATCAGAAAACACAAATAAATAAAAAACCCAATAATAACTTGTATTAAACCTTAATAAAACTGATATTTATAATATACAATTAAATAATATTAGCATGATCAAAAATATCTCTTACCTCCTATTCGCTATTCTGTTTACAACTCCTTTACTTGCACAAGATCTTGTATCTTACACAAAGGTTTCTAGCTTAACTAAAAAAGATTTAAAAGAGGCTTGGAAAGAAAATGGAATGCCCACAATCATTGTCAATATAAATAATGAAATTGACTTATACGAATTAATTTACACGACCAAATGGCACGATGGAACGAGTATAAAAGCTTCGGGATTGTACTTTACACCAACAAATCAAAAAGAAGAAATTCCACAATTAATTTACCATCATGGTACTAAAATTAAAGTAGAACGAACAAACGAGATTTATAGAGAAACAGCTATTTGTGCAGGATTTGCAGCAGATGGATATGCCGTTATAATGCCCGATTATATAGGACTTGGTAAAGGAGAGAAAACCCATTTATACCAACATACAGATTCTGAATCTGATGCAGCTATAGATATGTATTTTGCAGTTCAAAAACTAAATAATCTAATCTCATTAGAAACCAATAAGCAACTCTACCTAACAGGTTATTCACAAGGAGGACATGCTTGTTTGGCTACACACAAAAAACTACAAGAAGATTTTCCTGAAATCTCAATTACAGCCTCCTCTCCTATGTCTGGAGCTTACCACATGTCGGGAGATCAAGCTGACGTAATGTTTTCTCCATATAAAGATCCTGCATACTTACCGTACTTGCTAATGACTTACAACGAGGTTTATAAAATTACGGGCTCAAGTTATTCCGATTTATTTGTATCGCCCTACGACTCATTAATTCCTATTTTATACCAAGGACACTTAGACCTTTTTGAAATAAACGATTACCTACCAGAAATCCCTGTAGACATGGTGCAACCGTACTTAGTAGACCAATACCTAAACAATCCAAACTATAAATTTAAACTCGCCTTAGAAGAGAATAATATAATTAATTGGAAAACCGACACCCCAACGCAGTTCTGCTACTGCACAGAAGATAAAAGAGTTTTAAAAGAGAATTCCTTTATTGCTTATGATACAATGCTAAAAAATGGAAGTCCTAATCTAATTCTACGTAAAGCAAGTAATAAGGTTGGCCATATAGAATGTGCTGGTTATGCTTTTGTGTATAGCAAATTATGGTTCAATACATTCAAAAAAGGTAGTGTAAAAGGTACAAAAGGAAATGTATTTAAACGTTTTGCACTCTCTATAAAAAAGGCATTATAGTAAATAATCTTCTCAAATAAAGCTCATTTTAATCGTGCTCATAATTAATAATACGAATTTAAATAATTAATATAAATAGAATGTACTTATTGGTTTTAGAACTAAAAATTTGTTTTCGATCCATCTAAATAAATGCTAATAAATATGATCCTTTTTTAACAAAGAGTTCTCAACACTTTTGAGTTATACCAAACAAACGCCATTACCGTGGGCACTAATGCCGCAACGAAAATGATGTACCAATTCTGAATCATGAATGTTATTTTTTTAAAAAATTGAGGCCAAATATAAGAATTTGAAAATGATTAAGCAGCTAAACTAGCTTACATACACAAACAATTCTCTGTAGTATATATATGCGATTATACAATTATAGTAGACTATATTGACTTACATTTGCAGCATCTAACAAACACGTAAAATGAGTACAGCAAAACCTACACCCGAAGCCAAGGCACTATCACTTTTTTTAATGGCTTATAAAACGAAAGACCTTAAATACAAGGAGACCTCTAAACGTATTAATAAAATGTGGGATTTGGTTATGGAAGGTGAATTAAGTCGTACCGACTATAATGACGAAGTTCAAAAACTATTAACGTCTTTTGGTGGATATACTGTAGTTGTTGAGAGGACAGTTCGTTTCTACATTAAGAAAACTGGCGAGTGGAAATTAAAGGGTGAAGATAAGTATTGCGAAGATGCTCAGAAAGTAGCTGATGAAATTCTAAAGAAGTAAGGATTTTCTCGAAAACCTTAATCTAATCGACATCTAAACATCTGAATCTCCTGAAGTCTCCAATACGTTACATTTAAATCAATATTAATCTCTTTAGTAACATTAGTATTTAAAACATTTTAAGTGTAGGCTTAAATATGGTAAATTAACATTATGTTTGATATTGTAGAAAAATGTTAGAATAGAATAGATCGTAATTCATTAAATTAAGAACCTTATAATTAAAAAAAAATGGATATTATCTTAAATATTTTACAAGTAACAATTGCATTTTCTGTAGCTTATGTTTGGGTTTTCAGGTATTTTAATGTTATTAAAGAGTTTAAAAAATTTGGATTAAGCGATATAACTAGAAACTTTGTAGGTGCTTCCAAAATATCTCTAGCTACCTTACTTGTTGTAGGTATTTGGTATTCATCATTTGTATTTATGTCTGCACTTATAATGGGGATGTTTATGCTGAGTGCTCAATACTTTCACTTTAAAA
>CAJWJW010000031.1 GCA_913041775.1 uncultured Flavobacteriales bacterium | reverse complement strand
TATTTATAAAAATTTCAAACTGACTCAAATAATTTTCAAAAGTTGGAAAAACATTAATATGATCCCAAGCAATACCACTAATAAGAGCAATATGGGGTTTGTAGAGATGAAATTTAGGTCTTAAATCAATAGGAGAAGACAAATATTCGTCTCCCTCTAAAACGATAAATGGTGCATCGCTTAATTTCACCATAGTGGTAAATCCAGCAAGCTGAGCACCAACCATATAATCGCATTCGATAGTAAGTTTCTGTAAAACGTGTAAAATCATAGAAGTAATAGTTGTCTTTCCATGACTCCCACCAATTACAATTCTAGTTTTATTTTTAGATTGTTCGTATAAATATTCGGGGTAGGAATATATAGAAAGACCCAATTCTTGAGCTTTTAGTAATTCGGGATTATCTGCTCTTGCGTGCATTCCAACGATTACTGAATCTATTTCTTTTGTGATTTTTTCAGGAAACCAACCAAATAAATCAGGGCAAATTCCGACATTTTCTAATCTTGATTTAGACGGATTAAAGATTGAATCGTCTGAACCTGAAACCAAATATGACTTTTCATGGAGCGCTAGCGCTAAATTATGCATTGCTGCACCTCCAATTGCAATAAAATGTACTCGCATATGTTATATTTGTAAAAAAGGAAAGATAATAAATCGTTTTACAATGAAGAAACTTATAGTAGTTCTAATTACAACACTTGTATCGTGTACTAGTGTGAAAGAGAATGGAGTTCTAAATACGGCAGAAAAATTAAAAGTAGAAATTTCTGAGGGAGCTTGCTTTGGTACTTGTCCTATTTATACTTTGAGCTTAAATAATGATAGACTCGTAAAATACAGTGGGAAAAGATTTGTAGAACATCAAGGAGTATACAATTGGTATATGGATCGAGCAGATTATAAAGCACTAGAAAAGCTATTAAGTACAAAAGAACTCTCAAAATCTAATGCGTTTAATATGAGAGCACAAGATTTACCACTTACAAGGGTAACAATTTACAATGAAAGAGATACAATTAGTATAAAACACAAAGGTGAAATACCTAAGGACATAAAATCTAGCTTAACAGAATTAGAATTCTTGCTATTAAAAAACGCTAATTGGGAACAATAAAATTCATCCTCAATTATATTAAGCCTCTTTATAAAGTGTAAATTGCCAGTTCAAAAAAATAGACATGGCACTCATACTAACATTAGATACAGCAACCAAAAATTGTTCTGTTTCACTAAGCGAAAACGGAGTAGTTTTAGAGTCTGTAGATTATAACGAAGGGAGTTTTTCTCACTCAGAAAAATTACATGTATTTATTGAAGAGCTTTGTGAAAAAGCAAATAGGAAACTTCAAATGCTTGATGCTATTGCTGTAAGTAAAGGGCCTGGCTCATATACAGGCTTACGTATAGGCATCTCTACAGCAAAAGGTTTGTGCTTTGGTTTAGACATCCCTTTAATTAGTGTAGAAACACTTGAAGTGCTTTGTAGAACCTATCTATTAGAAAACAAGGTAACGAACACCGATTTACTTATCCCTATGCTCGATGCTCGTAGAATGGAGGTGTATACAGCTTTATTCAACACAAAGCTTCTTAAAGTTAAGGATACTGAAGCATTAATTCTAGAACCTGATTCGTACGAGGAATTCTTAAATCAGGCACACTGTCATTTTATTGGAGATGGAGCAGAAAAATCTAAAGACCTCTACCAAGTAGAAAATACAAGCTTCTCTCCTACCACTTTTCCATCTGCTAGGTCTATTGCCGATTTGGTTGAACAAAAATACCAAAATAACGATTTTGAAGATGTAGCCTATTTTGAGCCTTACTATCTAAAAGATTTCGTTGACGGAAATAAAAACACAAAAGCTAAGAGTTAGATTTTAAGATAAATCTAGCTCTTATTTTCACGTCATATACCACTTGGTAAAATAGTAAGGTTCTATCTGCTAAGTCAAAAACAAATCCCAACAGTAAAAATCCGCCAAGCATTTTCTGGATAAGCTCTTTACTCGTGATAAAATGTAAACCTAAAAAGGTAGATGTAGCTAGTAACTCCAATAAATCGATGAAGGTTATTTCTTCCATAAAATATTCGTGCTTAAAAGACAGACCTTAACGACATAGCTTAAAATATAGTATCACAAAATAGTTTAGTCAATAACAATAAACTCTCTAACTCTATCCTCTGAAGTCAAGACTTCTACAATATATAATCCGCTAGATAAATTCTCTGAATTTACACGAGTTGAATTTGCATTTACAGCACTAGACTCCAAAACCACGATACCTAATAGGTTAACTACTTTATAGGCTAGTATGGAATTTTCTGAATGAATAACAAAACTTGAAGCTGCAGGATTAGGATAAACTACAATTTCAGAATTAGTTGCTAAATTAAGAACAGACAAAACAGGATTACTTATTTTAGTAACACCAGCACTTGTGGCAACCCAAATAGCATCATTTTCATCTACCGCTAAAGCTCTTACAACAGGACCTACTAATTCGCTGTCTATAAAACCAGTCCACGAAGCACCATTCCAAGCAGCTACACCACCTACAGTAACTAGATAATTTACATAAATACCAGTCCAAACATTTCCTTGTGAATCAAAAACTATATCTACCACAGGGTTTAAAGTATCTGGTTCAGGCAAAAGCAACATCATTGTATGGTGACCTACAAGTTCGTTATTAGTATTTAAAACGGTTATTCCTTGAGCTGTACCAACCCATTTATTATCGTCTTGGTCAATTTCAATTGTACGAACAAAATTACTTACCAAACCAGAATTGGTATTATAGGTAGTGAAATCAGCTCCATCAAAATGGATTAATCCAGAAAGACCATGGGCTAGCCACAAGTCATTATTCGAATCGAAAGAAATTTCGTTTACACCTCCGAAAGGCAAACCATAGGAAGTCCATTCTATACCATCGTATTTACTAATTCCATTTTTTTCTCCTACCCAAATTACACCATTTTCATCTTCTGAAATACTGCTAATTCTATCATCACCGAGCCCATCTGCCTCAGTAAAAATAAGCCAAGACAAACCATCGAATACACTTATACCAAAATCAGATCCGAACCAAGTACTTCCACTTGTAGAAGCAAAAATTGCCGTTATACTATTGGACACCAATTCCGGAGTTTCTTCAGTAATATAAGAGGTCCAATTTTCGCCATCGAACATGGAAACGCCATTATTAGTACCAAACCAAATATTCTGATCTGCGTCTATTGTTAAACAGTTTACTGAATTATTCACCAATCCTTCTGCATCTGTAAAATGAGTGTATTCTTGAGCCAAAAGACTACTAGAAAAAATTAGAGCTAATAAAATTTGTACTTTTTTCATAACTATATAGTTTAGAGTTTAAGCATCTTTAAAGTAGACACTTGATCTGAGTTTCGTACTGTAACAAAGTAAATTCCCGGTTTATAATTTGCTATGGAAATCTCTGTTTCTGATACTCCAGCAGCAATCGTTTTTTCACAAACAAGCCTACCTAAAACATCAAACAGTTCGAAGCTTGATTCTTGCTGAGAAGAAACAGATAAATAGAACACATTAACAGACGGAATTGGAAAAGCATCTACAAGTAATTTTGAACTTGAGGGAATAGAATCTGCTGTATTATTATTGGATTTAAAAGTAGGACTTAAAAGTGTGAAATCGCCAGTTCCGTTGGGAAACCTCCCATACGATACATCATCCAATTGTTGCATAAAACTTACAGAATCTAATAGTAAGCCATTTGCATCTGCTAGGAAAAGTATTTCTCCAGTAGATGAGAGTTTGAAATTTGTATGTAAGCTATTTTGAGAATCAGAATCTGCCCAAATAATTAAATAATCATTTGCAGCTATTGTTTGTGCTGGCAATTGCCATTTGGTGAGATTCAATAGGTCGTCGCTTAGATACAAGCCCGCTAAAGAAACCGAATGTTCTGTGGTGTTAAATAGTTCAATCCAGTCATCGAAGTCACCATTTTCGTCTTGAGAAGTAGATGTATTAGAAGCCATTAATTCGTTTATTACAATGTCTCCTGGGGTAAAGATTCCATTAATTGAGTAGTATTCATAAGCTGCTCGTTCGGGTGAAAAAATTCCGGCACTGTCATTTTCGGCATAAATATAATAATCGATTTGAGCACCTGTAGCTATTACTTGAGCAGTAAACCAGCCATCATTAGGAGCAACATCTCCATACAACCCTTGATCATTCATTAAAAGGTTCTCAAAAAGATTCCCTGTATCATGTTTAAATGCTAATAACACATTAGAACCATTATATATATTGGTGGAAATAAGTACCGTATCTCCGGCTACTGGTTCAAGTGGAGAATAAATAACTGAATCTACAATTGGTGCACCCTGAAACCCATAGTAAGTAGACAGATACGCTGAGCGACCTTCCATAAGATCTACAATTCCAGGGTAGTCAATTAAATCGCTAACGGTAGAATATATATTGTCCTGAAAATCGGTATACGAGTAAAACTTATTTGCATCTGCATTGACGCTTTGATCTATTAAAGAATAGAGGTCTTCTGCCCTATTTTTATAGTTGTTATTTTGAAAATTCTCTTCTACAATAGTTCGTATATGCGCCAAATACATTTTTCGGTATCTACTATTTTCGAATATCTTACGCAGTAGTGGTCTATCAAATACAGAAAACTCATTATAATGGGTAAGAGGATCTAGTGTTTTAGCCTGCTCAATAGAAAAGCCATCGTAATAAACGGAAGCATCAGATAAACGAAAACTACCAAAAGACATATTTAAGTCCCATAAAATGGGATTAAACAATCCATCATCATCTTGATAGAGGTAATAATTTTGAGCATAGCCGATATAGCTATCGAAATTTACAAGTGTATAATTTAGAGCGTGCATCCACAAAGCTCTGTCAATATTTAACACCTGTTCTAATGCATGCTCGTAATCATTAAGCGTGTCTATAAAGGCATACAATTCAGTCCAACCATAATCCGATTCCATAGAATACAGACTACTATAACTTAATGTGTCTGTGCCTGGACTGTTGCTAAGATTTGAGTTTTCTCCAAATAAATTAACCTCTTCTGGATTTCCTTTTACCAATACATTATCAGTAGAACTAAAATGTTTTTCAAGGAATTCTTTATTTACTGCTTCAATATTAGAATACAAACCAATTAGCGTATCGTTAATATACAAATTGGCATAATTAGCTTCTGAAGCAGGCATGTACTGCCGAGCAATTTCATAAGAGAGGACTTCACGCACGAAAGAAGGATCCTGAATAACATTACTCAGCTTTAACTTATCTATTCCCAAGTGTTTTTGACCTGCAATAGTATAGTTCAACTTAATATTAAAAGGGTTTTTAACTCGGTTTATACTAGCCGAGCTAAAACCCTTATATCGAACTCCAACGCTATCGTAATTCTCCCCATCAATAAGCACACTAGCAAGTATACGATCTCGGTCGCCCTTAATGTAAAGACTATCGAGAATGGCATCCCAATTATTCTGGTAAAAGGAAATTTTTATTTCCCGAATTGTATCGGTTTTATAAAAAGAATCCTGCGCAAAACTATTAAGGCTAACAGCTAGAAAAAAAAGAAAACCTATAGCTTTAAGGCGCATATACTATTTTGTTAGAGAAATAGATTTCAAAGTAGAAAGTCCTTTTTCGTCTTTATAATGAACAAAATAAAGTCCACTTGCACAATCTGTAAGATCTATACGAGAAGATTGTTGAGTATTAATCATTTGACCAAAAGCATTTGCTATTGTAATGGTGAAGTCTTTAGATTCAATTCCAGTAATATTAAAAACTCCTGTCGAAGGATTTGGAGAGATTTGTAGTTGAAGCAATTCATTTTCAGCAATAGCAGTCTCGTCTATTACACAAGGATTATCTAAAAGTGCAATAATCCCAAGATCCTTACACTCATATCTAAATGCTTTTGGTGTACCACCAGCATTGTATTGCCATACAACATTACCATCAGCATCGGCCTCATACATATAGCCAGAACCACCTTGACCACCAGACATGTTTACAAATGTATTTCCATTACTCATATTGTTGTGCGACGATTGTCCACTTGCATAACCATTACAAGTATGTCTCCAGTCGTACGAACTAGGTCCGTAAGCTTGTCCGGGAACTAAGTCGTAGTTGTATCCATTTCGAGGAGTTTCAATAGCATCTACTGTAGAAGTTGAATTTCCACCACCATTGTTATTATAAAACTGTAAAAAGCCTCCATTAGGTCTTCCATCGTTAGTAATCCAGCGTACATCATGTACCGCAGAAGCTATTTGCTGAGAACCAGGTGCACCGTAATTAGAAGGATTTCCCCAACGATAAAGCAAATCTCCACCTTGGTTAGAATTTCCACCAAAATGTGTAGCAGCTTCTTCAGAAGTAGTACTGTGATCTATAATAAATACTTCACTAGCATGGCGAGAAGAAAAAGCAATTTGATCTAAATCTGGATTATAATTCACACCATTAACATGAAACCAGTCTCCACTATTACCTCCGGGACCGGGGCCGGGACCTCCACCCATTTCAGGCAACATATTAATATCAATAAGTTGTGGATTATCTGCAATAACACCAAAATTATCTTTACTAGAGTCGTGGTCTTGAATCATGTGATCCCATAGATGCCATTCCCAAACTATTTCACCACCTCCAGAACCATTGTTTGCTACTTCCACAAAATGGGTAGGCCATTTATCACTAGAGGCATCATCATAACCCGCTTGTGTTAATTGTGAATTTGACTTCACTTCCCAAGCGGTAAGTAATACATTCTCGTTTACAATAGTAATATCATGATGAGAAAGGTGAGAATTGTTAGAATAAGTAAATTCCCATACGATTGAACCATCGGGAGCAATCTCTTGTACTCTACCAGATTCTGCTGCACCACCCAAAGAATTATTTGGATTGACTGCACCACGTACAATATTTCCATTATTTTTTAAAAGTACGGTACTATTAATATTAGCAAATTTGATTACATCCAATCTTTTCTCACTAAAAACTATTTTTCCTGCATCAATAATAGGTTGAAAGTTAATGATATCTAATTTTTTTATTTTATAACTTAACGCTGCCTCAAGAGAATTGTAATTTACACCAATTGAATCATTCATTATACCTTTAAAGTTAGCATCTAGATCAATAATACCAGTTAATTTAGTGGGTTCATCTAGCTGATTATATCCAAAACCATTAAAGGTATGCAGTAGGTTTTCAATAGCAAAATCATCTACTTTAAAATTGACTTTAAAAGGAGTTTGTAAGTTCTTACTCATATCAATTTCTGCATCTATAGACATTTTTTTATCGTAATAAAAACAATAAGCATTGTTTAAGTTGAACGTATTTATGTCATCAAAAAATAAGCTTGCATTTACCTTTTCTAAGATTACATTCTTATAACTAAGTTTTTCCAGTTTTAAATTTATGCTTGGATTAAATTTTGAATGCAATTCTTTTAAAATTAGTTTTACATTATTTTGCTTCTTAGATTTTTTTGATTCAGGATTAAAAGTGTCTATGAAATTGCTGAAATTAATATTTTTTGAAGCTATACTAATAGAAGAATTTACATTTTTTGTTGAAATAGAATCATCGAAAATTTCAATAAAATTATCAATTTCACCTTTTAAATGAATATCTTGATTGTCTGGTAAGCTCAGTTCAAAATCATTTAAAATTGCATTTTTATCTTTTATACTTAAGGATATATTATTAAAAGGTAGGGTTAGATTTTCAGATTTATAAAGCAGACTTCCTTTGCTTACATTTAGATCAATTTCAGCATTATTAATCAATTCTTTTAGGTTGCTAGCTTCATTTTTAAAACGAACGTTTAATGTATAATCAGCATCTTTAAAAAAGAACTTCTTATAATTTAATATCTCTACCCAATTTTCAATTTCCCCAGTTGCATTGAGATCTAAATCCAGTTGTAAAGTTTCTAAGTCATTCTCGTTTTTTCTGGGACTTAAATCGATATCTATTTTTGCAATCACATTGCTTTCTTTGTAATTTCCACTTATCTCCTTTATTGAAATACGCTGGTCTTGATATTGAGCATCAAGAGTAATATTGCTAAAAGAAATATCAGAAAACTCTAATTGTTGTAAATTGAAGGAGAGATTTGGGTTGAATTTACTTGCTAGAATGTTTATGGATTGTTTAATCTGAGCTATATTTTTACTTTTAGATTGTTTGTCATGAGCTCCAAAAGCTTTTATTAAGGATTGATAATCCAAATACTTGGAAGAAATAGCTATTTTAGAATAAATAGGATTGACTGTATCGTTAGATAATAATGAACCAAAGTTTTTAATATCTCCTTTAATAATTATGTTATCTTTTGAATCTAAATCAACAATAAGTTCTTTTATTTCAGCATTATTATGATCGATATATAATTCTAAAATTGGAATATTATAACGATTTGCACTATGCTTACTGTTTATAATCAATTTTTTGCTTTTAATATTAATTTCGGAAAAGTTTATGACATCTGAAATAGAAGTGATAGTGCCATTATAATTTCCAATTATTTTGAAATTACCGTTCGAAAAATTATAATCTGCACTATTAATGATGGCATCCAAATAATTAATTTCGCCTTCAATTTCATAATCTGTAGTTAAATACTTGGGTTTTGAAAACTCACTTACTAAGGTGAGATTCTTTATTTTAAATGGTATGTTATTATATTTACCATTAAGGTACTCAAAAGTATTTGTGAGATTTTTTCTGTTTTCTACTTTAGAGCTGTCCTCAAATACTCTGTTTTTAGTGCCTCCGATAAAGGATATGTTTTTGAAATGCAAACTATCTTTTTTATAGAAAATTTCATTGTTAATAGTTTCGTATTTCAATTTCACCAAGGTGTTATTCTTATAAACAAACTTTCCTGAAATATCAGCACTTACCTTAAAAGGTCTTTTAATAACAAGTCCTTCTAATTTCTGTTTAATATTATTCGGCAATAAGTGCACGCTTTCATTATAATTGGTCTTTTCTAATGACAATAAGAATTTAAATTTTTTATTTTTAAGATTAATAAATGCAGAAATATCAAAATTTTGTTCTCCTATTTTTAACTCAAATTCGGGTACTATGAGGGTGTTTTCTGAAGTGTTAATAATTGGTTGAAGACTCCCTACACACCTAACATTATTAAAAAAAGTTCCGTTTTTTAAATTCAACCCCATTTCTTTCATAAAAACATCTAAGTTTACTTTTGGGATTATCAATTTTTTTAGATCAATATTAAAATCTACTTTATTTAAGTGCGCTGTTATTCTTTTGTTTTTAATTTTTTCAGTGAATGTAAATTCAATATCTTCGATTAAAAAAGCAACGTCATTATCAATAATATTAAGGTTTTTTTCTTTTTTAGTATCCTTAGATTTGGTTTTAAAAACATAAACATTACTAAAATGATCCTCATCTACAAAAATAGAAACATGTCCTTTTTTAGCTGAAATCGATGTTATTTTTATTTCTTCTTTTAATACATCAACAACCGATAATGAGGCACTTAATTCTTCTATAAATACCGTTTTTCTTTTATGTTGCGCGTATAAAGAATCAGTTATTGTAAGATTGAAAATATTTATTTTTATGGTAGGTAATTCTTCTAAAGAGCTTATATTTATGGAGTCAAAAAGAATTTCTCCATTACTTCTTTCATTAAGTGTTTTTTCTATTTGAGCAATAAGTTTCTCCTTATGGTTATTAAAATAATAGTGTATTCCAATTAAAGAAATTAAAAGAATTAGCAGTAAAATGCTAATAAAAATTAAGATATTTCTATATAGTTTTTTAATAATTTAAGTTCTTTTTATTTTTGTAAAAATAGATAAAAAAAATTAGTAGTTCAATTATTATATTAAGTAAGATTTGATGCTATAATTTTGAAGAAAAAAGAGTTCCTTTTCTTAATTGAATTAACTCCCAAATAAAAACCCCCATCACTGTAAAATACTCCAAAGCCACTAAGTATAAGTTTTCAGAAAACCCATCAACACCATAAGCAGTATAGCTTAACATCACAGCCAAGCTCCAAATTATTGGAAATTTATATTTTGTAAAAAGGGAAAGTAATAAGGGAGTAGCGATGTACCAAGGGTGTATGGTCGTAGAAAGTAAAAAGTATATCGAAATTCCAAATAGCATGGAGGTAATAAGTTGCTGAGTTGATTTATTCTTTGGTTTGGCTGGTTTGGCTTTAATGCCGGCTCTGCCCTGGCTGCCAATGGCGATGCGGGCATGGCTATGCTCGTAACGCATATTTCAGCCGCATCTGGCTCCTTGGCCTGGATGACTATGGAGTGGATTAAGTATGGCAAGCCCTCAGTTCTAGGCATTGTTACTGGTATGGTTGCAGGACTAGGTACTATTACGCCGGCGTCTGGCTATGTTGGCCCGGGTGGGGCACTGGTGATTGGCTTTAGCGCGGGCATTGTCTGTTACTACGCCACACAGGCGATCAAACAGCGCTGGAAAATAGATGACTCTTTGGATGTATTCCCCGTACATGGTGTCGGCGGTATATTGGGCACGTTTTATGCTGGTATCTTCGCCTCTGACGCTTTGGGCGTGTTCAGTGGTCAGGGTTACAACGAGGGCATGAATATGGCTAGTCAGTTGCAGGTTCAGCTCATAGGGATTACCGCGACATTCGCCTACACGGCCATAGTTACTTTTATTCTCTTGAAACTTGTCGATAAACTGCTAGTGTTGCGGATCGATGAAGAAAG
>CAJWJW010000030.1 GCA_913041775.1 uncultured Flavobacteriales bacterium | reverse complement strand
GTTTAGTAGGTTTTCCTAATGCTGGGAAATCAACTTTATTGTCTGTAATTTCTGCTGCCAAACCAAAAATTGCCAATTACGCATTTACGACACTAGTGCCTAATTTAGGTATTGTAGCTTATCGCGATGATCGTTCTTTTGTAATGGCCGATATTCCAGGTATTATAGAAGGTGCTAGCGAAGGTAAAGGTTTAGGTTTACGTTTTCTACGACATATAGAACGAAATTCTACGCTTCTATTCATAGTGCCAGCTGATTCAGATGACATTACGAAAGAATACGAAATTCTGTTAAAAGAATTAGAGATTTACAATCCACAATTATTGCATAAAGACCGCCTGTTAGGGATTTCTAAATCAGACATGCTAGACGATGAGCTTAAGGCTGAAGTAGCTGAAATACTTCCAGAGGGAGTTAAAACAGTATTCTTTTCTTCCGTAGCTCAACAAGGTTTAATGGAATTGAAAGATTTAATCTGGCAACAATTGAATGCTTAATAAATTACTTCAATGGGATCAAGAGTTTTTCTTGCTGCTAAATGGTGCAGGAACAAAAACTTTTGATTCTTTTTTTGTTTTTATCTCCAGTACAAAATCAGCAATTCCTCTTTTCTTATTTATTATCTTTTTGCTGATAAAAAAATACCGATACTCTTTTTGGCAAGGATTAGTTCTTATACTTATTGTTGTGAGTTTGTCAGACTTAACTTCTGTTCATGCTTTTAAGAATGTGTTTATGCGTTTGCGCCCTAGCTACGAACCAGCTATTATAGATCAAATCAGATTGCTAGTTTCAAAAGGCGGCTTGTATGGCTTTGTATCCTCTCATGCTGCAAACTTTTTTGCCATTGCCGCCATTGTTTCTCGGCTCTTTTCTGAACGAAAACATTTACCATACCTGCTTTATTCTTGGGCATCACTAGTTGCGTATAGCCGTGTGTATGTTGGTAAACATTATCCGCTTGATATTATTGGTGGAGCAGTTTTAGGAATTGTAATGGCTAAATTACTTTGGGCTTTTGCTAAGAAAATAAAGGAAAAGTATAAATTAGCCTTATGAATTTAGTCGCAATTTTTATTGGTGGTGGTTTAGGGAGTTTATGCCGCTATGGCATAGGGAAGCTTAGCTCTAGCTATATAAACGATACTTTTGCATACGCTACACTTTTTTCAAACCTATTCAGCACCTTAGTTTTAGCTTGTTTCGTGTATTTTTTTCAAACTAAGTTTGGCTTGAGTAATACCTGGAAACTATTTGTAGTAACAGGTTTTTGTGGTGGGTTTAGTACTTTTTCTACCTTTAGTTTCGAAACTTTTGAAATGCTTAAATCAGGACAAACATTTATGGCAGTAGCCAACGTCTTTTTGAGTACACTTTGTTGCTTATTTCTTCTGTACATTATCTATAAAAATCAATAATATGAGACTTTTCATTATTCTTTTCTTCTCGCTTAACATCAATCTAATAGCTCAAGTTGCTCAACCCAAATTGGTTGTGGGCTTAGTAGTCGATCAAATGAGATTCGATTATATAAATCGGTATTGGGATGAGTTTTCTGAAGGAGGATTTAAACGTTTGGTAGCAGAAGGCTATAACTGTAACAATACTAATTACAACTACATTCCTACTTACACTGGCCCTGGGCATGCTTCAATTTATACAGGAGCAACTCCTAGTAGTCATGGTGTAATTGCAAATACTTGGTACGATAAAAAGAGTGAAGAATACAGCTATTGTGTTTCTGATTCAGAGATGAAAACTATTGGTGCTGCTAACGAATCTGGTAAGATGTCACCCTCAAAAATGTTGAACACTACTTTTGGAGACGAATTGCGCTTGTTTACCATGAATAAATCAAAGGTCATTGCTGTTGCCTTAAAAGATCGTTCTGCTGTTTTACCAGCAGGTCACATGGGGGATTTTGCTTTTTGGTTTGATTCTGAAACAGGTGATTTTGTTTCTAGTTCTTATTATGGGCTTCGATTACCAAAATGGGCTCAAAAATTTAATAAAAATGACCATTGTGAGGCTTACCTTTCGCAGAAGTGGGAGTTACTGTTAAATGCTAAGTCATACGATGAGAGTTTAGTTGACAATAGTGTTTACGAAGAAGCTTTTGCTGGAGAGAAATACCCAAAGTTCCCCCACGATCTACCAAGTTTAGTAGCATTGAATGGCTTAGGTTTAATCAAATCTACTCCTTTTGGGAATTCTCTTACTACAGATATGGCTATTGCTGCTATAGAAGGGGAGCGCTTAGGTCAGGATGAGTATACAGATGTTTTGGCTCTTAGTTTTTCTTCACCCGATTATGTTGGTCACCAGTTTGGTGCAGATTCTAAAGAAACACAAGATACCTATTTGAGGCTAGATAGAGATATTGAAAGATTTCTTGCTTATATAGATGAGACAATAGGAAAAGAAAATGTGTTGGTTTTCCTTACCGCCGATCATGGTGCTGTAAGAACTCCTTCTTATTTGAAAGATAGAAACGTTCCTGCAGGTTATTTCGATGCAGAAGAACCTATAAAGGAGTTGAAACAATTTTTACAGAATATTTATGGTTTTGGCGACTGGGTAAAAACTTATGGAAATGCACAGATATTTTTAAATAGAGAATTAATTTTTGAGAAGTACTTAAGTCTAGAAGAAGTTCAGCAACAAACCGCTGACTTTATGTTGCGTTACGATGGAGTTCAAAAGGCTGTTTGTGGTAGAACTCTAGAAAATAGTGAGTTTACTTCAGGTCCATTAGCTTCTTTGCAAAAAGGATACAACCAAAAAAGATCCGGCGATGTAATGTTAGTTCTCGATCCTGCATGGATTGAATATGCTCATACAGGAACTACCCACGGATCTGGATATACTTACGACCAGCATGTGCCTTTAATTTGGTATGGATGGAAGGTGAAGGCTGGAAAGACTGCTGAGAAATACGCTATTACAGAAATAGCATCTACGATTTCAAATTTATTAGGTATTAGTTTCCCGAATGGTTCCAATACAAAGGTAATCCCTCTTCCACTTAGCGAATAAGGGTAACAACTCCTTTTACTTGATAGGTGATTTCTTCTATAGTATAGTAGTTGATGAGGTATACATAATTATCACTTTTTAGTTCTATTCCTGATTGGTAATCTAATCCATCCCATTTAGGGGCTGTACCTTCCTTGTCGAAAACTATTTTCCCCCAGCGGTCAAAAATCTGCATATGATAACTTTCTACATTTATGTAAACAGGGAAGAAGTAATCGTTGGTTGAATTTCCATTTGGAGTAAATACATTTGGAACCCAAAAAGTATGATAGAATTCTATAGTTAAGTCTACACTAGAGGAGTCTATGCATTCGTATTCGTTACTCACAAATTGCCATATTGTAAATTCGCCTAAGGCTGGAATAATATATTCGGGTTCTTCTTGAGTACTTGTTTTTCCAGAGCTAAATTCATAAAGATAAGAGTCGCCATACATGGAGTGGTTTGTTATCTGTACTGGGTCTCCATAGATTAAACTATCGGAAGAAATACTAAAATCAGAAATTGGCATTTGTAGCACATTAATGTAATTGTCTACTGTTATAGTACCCTCACATAATGTGTTTAGGTCTATTACATTTACAGAAATATCGTAAACACCCGCCATATAAGTATTTTGTGGATTAGATATAGTAGAGGATATTCCATTACCTAGATCCCAGTTGTATGAATAATCACCTAGATTTACTAAACTTTCAAATTCTACAATAAAAGGTTCGCAGCCTCCTGTGGGTGTGCTTTGGATTTCAATATTTATTTGATTTAATGTTTCGACACTACTTTGTACGGCATTTTCACAGCCATTAAATAGTACATTTAATGTGATAATTTGCTCGCCTATAGTTGAGAATGTAATTCCATTTGGATTTTGTGCTGTAGAGTTTTGTGCGTTTGCATTAGGACCAAAATCCCATTCGAAAGTAGCTCCATTTGGGTAAATTCCTAGAGCAGAGAAATCGAAGGCATTTCCATCTAAACATTGTGCTCCAAGATCTGGGATTTCAGGAAATATGTCTTCTTCAAAGACCAATACATTTGCTGTAAATGTTTCATCACATTCTTCATATTGCACACTAAAACTTACTGGATAGCTTCCTAATGCTGGGAATGTGATATTGCTAGGATTAAGTTGGCCAGAACTAATAGGCGAAGCGCTACTTCCAAAATCCCAATTTACTATCGCTCCACCTGGAATGAGACCTTCTCCCTCAAAAGAAAAAGAATTATTGCTTACACACTGTGGCTCGGGGCTCGTAAATATAGGATTGAGCTCTGTATATAATGAGAATGAAACGGTGTTCGTGTCTGCACAAATTGTAGAAGGGTTAGCAATTAAGGTAACCGTATAGTTTCCTGTATCAGGGTAGGTGAAGTTTGGTTCAAAATCGGTAGAACTAGTACTTCCACTATCGAATTCCCATAAATAGGTGTTTGCATTCGAACTAGCATTCGTGAAATTCACCGTTAAGCCGTTGCAAATCCAATCTGATAATGGAGTTGAGGCTGTGGTTACATTACAATCGACCACTAAGAATCTAAAATCCCGAACGATCGAATTAATCAAAACACCATCTCGGTATTCATCCACCTGAACTCCTATTATATACATACCGATTTGTGTGGGTGTACCTGTGATTATCCCCGAAATGCCATTTATTCCTATTACAGGACTAGAATCTATAGGGTAGTTTGCTGAATATCCTGCAGCCCATGGAATTGTAGTAAATGGTGGTGGTGTAATTAGCGTTGGGTTTAATTCATCTGCTCCGTGTATTGGAGTAGTTAGTGAGTATACTAAAGAATCGTTGTCTGCATCTATAGCCGATAGATTTACATTTACATCGTCGCCTAAGCAAAGTGCTAAGGGCGGATAAGCTACAAATGAAGGGCTACTATTGCAATCGGAAACTAAATCTGAGCCAGGAATGTTGGTTGTATATGTGTTTCCAAATAAATCGGGTGTAACAATGTTGGTTATGGATGGGTTTCTGCAACAGCGTTGATATGCTAATTGATATCCACCAGGGATAGGAGGTAACTCTACTTGTATAGTATAAATACCCCTTAATACACATAGATCTATTGGTAGTTCTAAGCAGTCATTCCCTACGGTTTGATTACTCAATTCAATTTGTCCGGGCTCTGAAATAAGTAAATCTTGAACCCATTCATTATTACTATTATAAATAGAAATGATTCCATCAGCATCAAAAGTAATTCCTGAAGTATTACTAGGACCACAATCTACGTAGATGATTAAAGTGATCTCGTAAAGATTACCACCTAAACAATTATACGTCATTTCGCCACCTATTAAATGGGTAGCGTATGTGGATAGACTAATGCAAAAGATTATAAAAAGTAGAAAGAGTTTTTTCAAAATATAAATTTGTTTCAATTTACTATAAATAAATAGAAAGCAAAAATTATTCCTTTTTTCTGCATAACATCAATCCATCTCTAAGAGGTAAGAGTATGTTATCTACTCTAGGGTCTTCCTGAACTTTTCTATTGTACTCTAAAAGTGCTAGTGTAGATTTGTCACTTGGGTTAACTTCTTCAATCACTTTTCCAGACCACAATACATTGTCGGCAATAATCCAAGCTCCTGGATTCATTTTGTCAATAAGTAAATCGAAATAGAGTGGGTAGTTTTTTTTATCTGCATCAATAAAAGCCAAGTCAATTTTTAAATCTAAACCAGAAATTAGATCGCTTGCATCTCCTATATGTTGAACAACTTGGTGCTCGAAACCCGCTTTTTTAAAGTAGCGAGCATTCATTTCTTCCAGTTCTTCGTTTACATCTATAGTGTGTAAAACACCATCTACTGGTAAACCCTTAGCCAAACAAATAGCCGAATAACCGGTGTATGTGCCTATTTCTAAAATACACTTAGGTTGCATCATTCTACTAAGCATGCTTAAAAACTGGCCTTGTAAATTTCCGGAAATCATACGTGGATTTAATACCGAAGTATGCGTTTCTCTATTCAATTCTTCTAAAACGGTACCCGCCGAGCTGGTGTGTTCCGTGCAGTAATTGTCGAGTTCTTTTGAGATGAATTCCATTTAAATTTCTTTGGGTTCGTAGATGATGGAACTCAATAATTTCTCGTCGAATATTTCTTTTGCTACCTCTTGTAGCTCTTCTGCCGAAATAGCTAGTATTTTGTTTTTTGCTACCTCTACACTTTCCACATCTCCAAAAGCCTGATAGCTCTTCGCAATAGACTGCATGAGGTTGCTGTTGTTCTCTTGAGCAATTGCCAACTGTCCAATTAACTGCTGCTTGGCTTTTTGAAGTTGTAAAGGACCTAACTTTACATCTCTTAATTTCTTCAATTCCTTAAAAATGAGCTTTAAGGTTTTTTGTACACTCTGCGGTTCGGTGCCAAAATAAATGCTCCACAAACCTGTATCAAAGTAGGTTGTATAGTTCGATTCTATAGTGTAAGTAAAGCCGTATTTTTCTCTTATTCCAAGGTTAAGTCTAGAATTCATTCCAGGACCTCCTAATAAATTTGAGAGTAATATTAAGGTTCTTGCTTTTGGGTCATGCGCACTATAGGCTCTGTTCCCAATAATACAATGCGACTGTACAATGTCTTTTTTCACCCTTAGTTCTCTTGTTTGGTACTCGTTTATTTCTAAACGCTTTCCTTTACGTAAGTTCGCAGGGATATTGTTAAGGTGTTTTTCTGCCAGGTTTATTAATTTACTAAAGTCAATATTACCTACCGAACTTAAAATTATTTCGTCTGTATGGTAATGGTTAAGCATATAGTCCTTTGCCTTTTTACTGTTAAAGGTGCTTAAACTTTCTTTAGTCCCTAATATATTGCAGCCTATTGGATGTCCTTTGTAAATAAGCTCTTCAAAATCATCAAAAATTGCTTCAGATGGGCTGTCTAGATAAGAATGTATCTCATCCATGATTACATCTTTTTCTTTAGCTAATTCTTTTTCGGGTAGGGTAGATTGAAACACAATATCTCCTAATAATTCTATAGATCGTTCGTAGTATTCTGTCATGAATGTAGAATAGTACCAGGTTTCCTCTTTAGTAGTGTAGGCATTTAATTCGCCACCTACATCCTCTAAACGACTAAGTATATGAAAAGCTTTTCTCTTTTTAGTCCCTTTAAATAGTGCGTGTTCTATAAAATGAGCCATACCTTGTTCTGTATTAGCTTCGTCTCTAGATCCTGTATTTATCATTAAGCCACAGTGCGCCACCTCGTTGATTACCGAGTGGTGAATAATACGTATGCCGTTGGCTAATTGATGTGTTTGAATTTTCATGGCGTAAAGATAGACTTTCGCTATTTGCTATCCGTAAAACGTGAAATTAAATCGTAGCTGGTATGCTGTAACTAGTGAAATAGGCTGCTGCAAATTTGAAATTTGATAATTGAATTTTCAAATCCTTTCTTTTAGTATGATATTTGCAGTGAACGCTTATCTTTGAAACTCAAATTTAAAATTAGTAACATGAGAAATTGGATTTATACCCTTAGCTTTTTAGTTATTTCATTATCATTTTCGCAAAACTGCGATGCGCAGCTATTTAAAAAGAAAAAAGCTAAAACAGAAGCTTCTTCAAAAAAGACTGTAAAAGATAACTATAAGGCGAAAATAAAAAATTCTGAAAAAATAGAAGGACTTTTTACTTTGTACCGTGATAATACTAAAGGAAATCTGCTTATTGAAATTACTCAAGAACAATTAAACAAAGAGTATATCCATTTTTCGTACATCGAAAATGGTATAATGGATGCTGGGCTTTTTAAAGGTGGATTCAGGAATTCAAAAATATTCAAAATTCAAAAATATTTCAATCGTATAGAGTTCGTTCAAGAAAACACGAATTATTATTTTGATCCAGAAAGCACTCTCGCTAAATCTTCGAACACGAATATTAATAATCCAGTATTGGTAAGTGAACTTATTGTGGCGATCAGTAACGATAGTACTAAGTTTTTAATAGATGCCGATAAAATATTTTTGACTGAGTCTTTAGAACAAATAAAAAGAGCGGCTAGACCAGGTTTTAAAGGTTTTCAATTAGGAAAACTAAGTAAGACGAAGACCAAGTACCACAAACTTAAAAATTACCCAGAAAATACCGATCTTATTGTAAACTACGCCTACGACAATGCTTTGCCTAAGGCTCGTGGTGGTACTGCAGTTACAGACTCTCGTTTTGTGAATATATTAGTGCAACATTCATTAATAGCTTTACCAGAGAATAATTTTGAACCACGTTTCGAAGATCCTCGTGTTGGTTATTTTACCACTCGTGTAAACGATATGACAACTACCGATGCCGTGAATTACAGAGATTTAGTTCACCGATGGAACTTAGTAAAGAAAAATCCAGAATTGAAGATTTCGGAACCGGTACATCCTTTGGTTTATTGGATAGAAAACACCACTCCTGTAGAGATGCGTGATTTGATAAAAGAAGGGGTAGAGTCTTGGAGTTTGGCCTTTGAAAGTGCAGGATTTAAAAATGCAGTTCAAGTAAAAATTCAACCAGACGATGCCGAATGGGATGCTGGAGATATTCGCTATAATGTATTGCGTTGGACCTCTTCGCCACAACCTCCTTTTGGTGGTTACGGACCTAGTTTTGTGAATCCTAAAACTGGTGAAATTTTAGGAGCCGATATTATGTTAGAGTGGGTATACATCACTAAAAGAATTCAACAAGGCGAATTATTCGAAAATACAGGACTCTTTTTGGACGAAGAAAACCCGATGGATGCGCATTACTGCTCTGCTTCTGCTTTAATGCAATCGAATAATTTATTTGCGCATAGTGCAGTAGAGGCAATGGAACTTTCTGAAGCTGCTAAGGAAACGCTTGTAAGAGAATCTCTAAGAAGATTAGTACTTCACGAAGTAGGGCATACATTAGGTTTGAACCATAATTTTAAAGGTTCTAACTTATTAACGTATAAAGAGATTTTAAACAAGGAGACTACTTACGAAAAAGGTCTTTGCTCTTCGGTCATGGAGTACCCATCTATTAACTTTAGTTTAAAACCTGAAAATCAAGGTCTGTATTACGATACTATTCCTGGTGCTTACGACCATTGGGCTATTCGTTTTGCTTATTCAGATGTAGATGCAAATGGTTTGAACGCTATATTGAGCGAGAGTACCAAGCACGAACACGGCTTTGCTAATGATGCTGACGATATGCGTGGAACGGGTAAAGGAATGGATCCCGATGCGATGATATACGATTTGACCTCGAAACCTGTACTGTATGCTATAGACCGTATTAAATTGGTAAATAAAATATTCCCTACTTTATTAGAGAAATATAGAAAAGAAGGTGATTCTCATCAGGAATTATTAAACTCTTACTATACACTAACTGGACAATATTCTACCTCTTTAAAAATTATAAGTCGTCAGATTGCTGGTGTGAGAGTTAATAGATCTATGGTAGGACAAGAGACCAACTCTAAACCTTTTACTCCTGTTTCTTATGCCGATCAAAAAGAGGCTATGAATGTATTGTCTAAATATGCTTTTGCTCCAAATGCTTTTGAAAAAGCTGAAGCTTTATACCCTTACTTACAAAAACAACGTAGAGGTTTTAGTACTCCTTATGGTGGCGAAGATCCTAAAATTCACGAACGAGTATTGAGTATTCAAAGAATGGTTTTAGGCCAGTTGTTAAATAGAAATGTACTAAACCGTATGGTTAATTCTTCTCTGTATGGAAACGAGTATAGTTTAAGTTCTTATTTTAAAGATTTAAACGAGGCTATTTTTAAAGCTGATAAAAATAAATCGGTTAATAGCTTCCGTCAGAATTTACAGGTAGCCTATATAAACAAGCTCATCCGTGTGGCTAAGGACAATGGTACGAGTACTCAAATTAGAGCTCAGGTTTACAGTACTTTAACTGCGAACCTCAAGGTTGCGAAAAACTCGAATTCAACAGAAGAAAGCACGAATATTCACCGAGAATACATTGCTAGAATAATTGAGATACATTTCGAAAATTAGGTTCAAACTACGAGACTATGATATTTCTTCTGGAATAGAAATTAAGGCTCCATTTGAATAAGTACCTGCTTTATTAGCAGAAAATAAGTAAAAAAAAGAGCCTCATTTGAGGCTCTTTTTTTGTCTAGTTCCTTGTAAAGGTAAGCTGTATTCCATCTGACCATGGGTTCTGATCAATAATTAATTCAGTTTCATTTACAGATAAATTATAGCCTACCTCATTAATAATAATTGAGCTATCGCTTGCAGTATAATCGTATCCTGCATTACTTGTGGAACTGTAAGGTATGCTTGGATTAAGACCTAATGAGTCTCCGAAATAGACAAACATTTGGTTGTTATTGAAAGTCCAAACCAATTCATTCATTTCAAAGGTCTGGTAGCCTCCCCAACCTAGCATTGCTTCTGTCATACTCCAGGAACCCTCAACAGTATCTTCAGTCATTATAGTACAAATAGGTTCGTCCTCTTCGCATGAGCTGAAGGTAATGCCTAATAGTATAACGGATAAATAAAGTAGCTTTTTCATAAGGTGTTTTCTCTAATTTATTTGTGGTATGTTGTACAATAATTACATCGAAAAATAAATCAAAAAAAGGAAGGCCTTTTGGGCTTACTAATATTTCGTTTATAGATTTTTTTAATCAAAACAATAAGTATTCGCTTCAATTAGGTTTTTAGCAATTGCTCTACGGTGTTCTTTTAGGTTTGTAGGCTGTACTTTAGTAAAGCGCTTCAACCCCATTAATAACATCTTTTGTTCATCGCCTTCAAGGATTGCATAAAGAGCTTCTTTACCATTTTTGCGTACTTCTTCTACGGCAGTATGCATAAAGCTAATGCAAATAGAAACCTTGTCTTCGTGTGTTGCTCTTCCATCTTTAGCAATTAGCTTCTCTGTTTTCAAAAGAGTAGATTCTAACATATAGGTTTGAATAATCATATCCGATATATTCATCATTACCT
>CAJWJW010000029.1 GCA_913041775.1 uncultured Flavobacteriales bacterium | reverse complement strand
CAAAAGCTCAACTGCTTTTCTTTTTTCTGTATCTTTCCTTCGTTTTCGAACTACTATTACCTTATTTGTCTAGCTCTTTTACTGCCGATAAATACGATTTGGTAGCTTATGCTATTGGAACTATACTTTTTCATTATTTGATAAATCTAAAATTAGATGAATTTAAGCGATCTTATAAAAAATCGGAGAAATGTAAAGCCTAAGTTATTTACAGGAGAAATAATTCCAGATAGCATTGTTTCAACCTTGCTTTCTTCTGCCAATTGGGCTCCTACACATCACTATACAGAGCCTTGGAGGTTTGTAGTTTTTTCTGGAAAATCTATTAATACTCTTGCGGTCTTTCAGTCAGAATTGTACAAATCGTCTATTTCTACAGATTTTTACAATGTGCTTAAATACGAGAAGCTCCAGAATCAGCCTCTTTTAGCTTCTCATATTATTGCCTTAGTTGTAGAGAAGAGTGTAGGCACTAAAATCTCTCTACTCGAAGAAGTAGTTGCCTGTTCTTGTGCTGTACAGAATATTTTACTTTCTGCTGCTAGTAAAAATATTGCAGTTCATTGGACTACTGGTGGGATGACTTATGAAGATGACATGAAAACATTTTTAAGCTTTGATGCTAAAGATCAAGTACTAGGATTTTTGTATTTAGGTATTGCACCTGATCATATTAATAAGGATGGAAGACGACTAAGTACTATAGATGATAAAATAATCTGGAGAAAATGAAGCTATTAATTACAGGAGCTACTGGTTTTGTTGGAGGTCATTTTTTAAGATTTTTTGCTGAAGTATACGGTAAGGAAAATGTTCACGGTACAGGTAGGGATTTCAGTAAGTCTGAATTACTTCGCAACGAAGGGTATATAATTAAGTGTGGTGATTTAGAAGATGCTTTTTTTGTTACATCCCAACTAAGTTCTTACGACGTATATATTCATTGTGCTGCTAAATCGTCTATTTGGGGTACTTATACCTCGTTTTATAATGCCAATGTACTTGCTACTCAAAATCTATTAAATTGTGCAAGTCAGTCTAGTCAGTTTATTTATATTTCTAGTGCAAACATGTACTTTAATTTTTCTGATAGAACCTCTATTTCCGAAGTAGATGAGTTGTATTTGGCAAATTCATATTCTAAAACAAAGCGCGAGGCAGAGCTTTTGGTCCTTAATAAAGCAAATCTAGATTCTACTATTTTAAGAGCAAGAGCCATTTTAGGAATTGGTGATGTGGTAGTTTTTCCTAGGTTAATTCGTGCTTACCGTGAAAATAAATTACGAATTATTGGTCTTGGTGCAAATGTGATTGATTTTACCTCGATAAATAATTTAACACACGCGGTATTACTTTGTATTCAAAAGAAACACATCGCTAGCGGGCAGATATATAATATTTCAAATGGAGACACTATTGTGTTGTGGGATGAAATTAATGCTGTTTTAAAAGCCTTAGGTTACGATAATAAATTGAGGTATATATCTTATAAACTAGCATACTTTGTGGCACGAATCCACGAATTGAAAACTACTGAGAAGTCTAAGGAGCCTGCAATGACTCGTTATGGAGTGGCTGTATTAAATTATTCCATCAGTTTAAATATCTCCAAAGCAAAAGACGAGCTAGAATATTTACCTGTAGAGAATTCTAAGAAAACTTTAAGTGATTTTGTGAAATGGTATAAAGTTGATGCTCAAAGAGCTTAAGACTATTTAGTGGGTTAAATAAAAAAACAGAGACTTGTGATTCCTGCAAATATGATCCATTTATTAACCTTCGAAATCTTAGTATAGTCTTCTTTGTTTTTTGCTTTGTAAGTCCAATATTTAGTTAAAATTAATGGACATACAATTGTTATTGCTGCATAACTTAGTGCTGTAATATTTTCACTAAATTCTGAAATGGAAACAATAATTACCATAAATGATAGTGAGATATTTATGTATTTCAAAAACCTTTTTGTTTTTGAAATACCCCATTCAGTAGCCAGTGTCTTTATTTTGAAAGTTTTATCCCCTACATAACTTATTAGATCCTTAATAACCTCGTGCATTAGACTACATAGAAAAGTAAAGAGCGCATATATGCAAAGTAGTGCAATTAAGCGCGTTGTTTCTGGGTGGGATATATTTTGAGGGATTTCAAATAATGCTAAGAATATAGTGAATACAGAAGATAGCTGGGCGATAATGAAATTGCCGATAAATAATTTTCTTTTTAGCTTTAAACTATATAGCCATAAGCTATATGCACTAATCGGTATAATAAGACCTACAATTGTATAGCCAACTGAGTATGCCATATAGAGCCCTAATACAACTCCTGTAAATGTTAAGATAGCATGTAGTATTAATGCGACTCTACGTTTTATATTTCTACCTACTAAAACTTTATTATTAACCGTGTCAACTTGAATGTCGAAATAGTCATTTATTACATATCCACCTGCAGCAATTAAAAGTATACTTAATACTAAGAGTCCAAAAGCTGTATCTCCTAAGACTGTTGTCTTTCCATAGGCTGGAATAACTAAGCTATAGCGTATTAAGTACTGTATTAGTGCCATGGCAACTAAATTCTGAAATCGAATAAGTTTCAAGTATTTCATGGTTTTAGTTTTTTGTCTACTAATTTACAATAATGCGGTCGTACTTTTTAGTTCTATTTATCAAGTTTGTAAAACACCTACATTATAAGCTTCTTTTATAGGTGCTTTATTAGCCATTTCAATCCCCATAGAAATCACTTTTCTCGTTTCTAATGGATCAATAATACTATCTACCCATAATCGAGATGCTGCGTAATATGGACTCATTTGTTTGTTGTACCTATCGGTAATGGTTTTTAGTAATTCAGCCTCTCTTTCTGGAGTAATTTCTTCTCCTTTAGATTTTAAACTGGTCTTTTCTATTTGCAGTAATACTTTTGCTGCTTGTGCACCCCCCATAACGGCAATTTGTGCCGTAGGCCAAGCAACAATTAGTCTAGGGTCGTAGGCTTTACCACACATAGCGTAGTTACCAGCTCCAAAGGAATTGCCTGTAATTACTGTAAATTTTGGTACTACAGAATTTGCCATGGCATTCACCATTTTTGCTCCATCTTTAATAATACCACCATGTTCCGAACGAGAACCAACCATAAATCCTGTAACATCTTGTAAAAAGACAAGCGGTATTTTCTTTTGGTTACAGTTCATAATAAAACGAGCTGCTTTATCTGCAGAGTCCGAATAGATAACACCACCAAACTGCATTTCACCTTTTTTAGATTTAATTACCAGTCTCTCGTTAGCTACAATCCCTACAGCCCAACCTTCAACTCTGGAAAGTCCACAGATAATACTTTGTCCGAAACCAGCTTTGTATTCATCAAATTCAGATTTGTCAACCAAGCGAGAAATTATATCTCGTACTTTGTAAGGCTTATCCCTTTTTTCGGGCATAATCCCATAAATTTCTTCTGGGTTTTCTGTAGGTTCTTCAGCTTCAACTCTGTTAAATCCTGCATTTTCGCGATCTCCAATTTTACTCATAATCCTGCGAATTCTATCTAAGCAGTCTTTATCGTCTTTGGCTTTATAGTCTGTAACTCCAGAAATTTCGCACTGTGTAGTAGCTCCACCTAAAGTTTCGTTGTCTATATTTTCTCCAATTGCTGCTTTTACTAAGTAAGAACCAGCTAAGAAAATAGAACCAGTTTTGTCTACAATAAGAGAGTCATCGCTCATTATTGGTAAGTATGCTCCACCTGCAACACAAGAGCCCATTACAGCAGATATTTGTGTGATACCCATAGAGGACATTCGTGCATTGTTTCTAAATATTCTACCGAAGTGTTCTTTATCAGGGAATATTTCGTCTTGTAAAGGAAGGAAAACTCCCGCACTATCTACTAAATAGATGATCGGTAAGTTGTTTTCCATGGCAATTTCTTGCGCTCTTAAATTTTTCTTTGCTGTTATAGGAAACCAAGCACCCGCTTTTACAGTAGCATCGTTGGCAACAATTATGCATTGTTTTCCAGAAACATAACCTATACCCATTACAACTCCTGCAGCTGGACAACCACCGTACTCTTCGTACATGTCATTTGCTACAAAAGCACCCAGTTCAATAAAGTTCGTTTTTTGATCTCGTAAATATTCTATACGTTCTCTGGCAGTAAGTTTTCCTTTACTGTGTTCTTTTTTAATTTTCTTTTTTCCACCACCGAGACTTATCACTGCAAGTCTTCTCTTCATCTCCGCAATCTTTAATTTGATTGCGTCTTCATTCTTATTGAAATTAATATCCATTCTATAGAAATTTTAAGACTGTAAATATAAGTCTTACAAATGGAGTATTTCTGAATTGCTTAAGATTATTGTATCCGAGTAGGGTTTGTCGTTTTTGGTTTATCAGAATCTATCTAATTAGTACTGTAATTCGCAAGTATTTGTTACTTTAATTTGGTATCCTCTCCCAGGAAGTAAGTCTCCGAGACCATTAAACCCCCATTCGGGTAAAAGAGCATTTCCAATATAGTCTTTAATGATTACCACATTTTGTGTCTCTAATAAAGACGAAAATGCTAGATCAGAATTTATTGAGTAGGTTTTATAATTAGCAACTAAGTTCCAACCTTCGTTTAGTGTAATTGTATTTTCACTTGCAATTAATTGCTCTCCAACAACGGCTAAACTAGCTGTATTTAGCATCTTAATTAAATAGGCTTGCCCTTGTGCTAAATTTCCAATTCCGTTAAAATCCCAATCGGGTAAGTAGGCATTACCAATATAGTCTTTCGCAATTACTAAATTACTTACTACTGGTGCTATAAAATTTGTGAAGTTTGAGTTAGTTGGATTTACATAAGTTGAAATAATTGACCAACCTTCTATGCAAGTAACTTCCTGAGTAATAGTATTTTCATCTTCACAAGTTATGTTATGTATAAATAAGGATGCTGTTGAGGGAGTTTCTATTATTAGTGGGCAGTAACAGTTTTCGTTTAACATGTATTTCTTTAACCAAGTCAAAGCTAGAATTCCAACTTCTCCATTTCCACTTGTAGGATAATTCGCTACGGTATGACCTGCTCCAGCAATTTCATAAATTAATTTGGGTGTTGTCTCCGGTGTTAATGCATAATGTTGATCTGCATGTAACGTATGGTTTGCTATTGCATCGAACTCAGCACTGAAAATTAAAATAGGAGTTTCATGATTTAAAAATTCCTCTGAAATAAGGTTTGTTTCTAACCAAGGGCACAATGCAATTACCGCTTTAATTGTTGGATCAATTGTTGCTGCAATTTGTGCGCCACCACCTCCCATAGACCATCCTCCTACAGCGATGTTTGATGTGTTTAATTTACCAATTAAAGGTGAGTTTTGTCTGGTATTTTCTTCCTTTAAACTTACCATAGCATCTAATAGAGCTGAAGATCTAGCTGCGGGTTGATCAAAAATGCTATTTGTTCCTATAGTCATAGTTACAATTCCGTGTGAGGCTAAAAAGGGACCCCAAGCTGCTATACTCGATTCAAAAGTAAAATATCCAGGCGCTATTATGATGCTTGCTAAAGCTTCGTTCTCGTTGGTAGGGTAGTAGATAGTTGAACCAGAATATTCAGGTCCATTTCGTACTCCATCTCCTTCAGTTAGAATAGAAACTTCAAACTCACCTGGATTTGTTATTGATTCACTCGTAATCGATTCGCATTGAGAATAGGAGTTTAAACTAATACTCAGTATTAGAATAGAGGTAAATAGTGTTTTCATAGCTTAATCCTTATTTCAATGCGTGCATTTCAATAATCATACCGTTAGATTGAAATGATAAAATAGAGTAGGTTTCTAGAATTTGATTATAAATATAAATATAAAATTTCTAAATGAGTCCCTATTCTAATAAGTATATTTGCAACCAAATATTATTTTGATGCTAGCAAACGAAGAAAATCCTCCATCTTTCCGACAAGAAGAAATAGATAAGTGTATTTCTGTGCTTGAACATTTGGTAGAAAATACTGATACTTTATTCGACCTTTCTGAAGATAAACGTGTTGCATTAGTGAAAGTTGCAGGTTTATTATCTCGTCCTAATAAAGATGAACAGAATAGGCGTAGGAAAGATTCTAAGAAAGCTGCAAAGCGAAAGATAAATGAACGTGATAAGCATGCACGTAAAGAAACAGGGATTCGTTCTGCACGAGAATCGAGTATTTTTGTTGCGCCTAAATTACTTACCGTTTCAAAAGAAACGCTCGAATCTGATACCGAATTAGAATCTCCACGTAATTGTTATGTATGTAAGACTCTATTCACTAAACTTCATCATTTTTACGATACTATGTGTCCAGACTGTGGTCACTATAATTATGCTAAACGTTTTCAGACAGCCGATTTATCAGGACAAGTTGCTGTAGTTACTGGTTCTCGCTTAAAAATTGGTTACCACATTACTCTAATCTTACTTCGTGCTGGCGCTACTGTAGTCGCTACTACACGTTTCCCTGTAGATTCTTCTTTACGATTTTCTAAGGAAGACGATTTCTCTGAATGGGGACATCGTTTAAAAATACATGGACTCGATTTAAGACATATACCAAGTGTAGAAATCTTTTGTAATTTCATAGAAAAACAGTACAATAGGCTAGATATACTTATCAATAATGCAGCTCAAACAGTTCGTCGTCCTGCAGGATTTTACCGTCACCTAATGAATAATGAGGAGACTACTTTTGAGGAACTTCCAACATATGCAAAAGAGCTTTTAAAAGATCATAACTTTTGTGTAAACGAATTGAATGCTTTAAGTAATTTATCTACTGATAACGAAAACAATACTTTGCCTGTTGCATGGCATGGTCCAGAACCTGGTATCGGTTTAAGTTCTTCTGCTCAATTGTCACAAATACCTTATAGTTTCGATAATTCTTTACGACCAGCAGAAGTTTTCCCGGAAGGCGATTTAGATGTGGACTTACAGCAGGTAGATTTACGTAAAACCAATAGTTGGAGATTGAGGCTAGGAGAAATTGAAACTACTGAGATGATAGAGGTTCAGTTGGTTAACTCTGTAGCTCCTTTTGTTTTGTGTAACCGTCTCTCCATCCTCATGAAAAAAGAGAATACTGGTATGAAACATATAATTAATGTTTCTGCAATGGAAGGTAAATTTCATAGGTTTAAGAAGGAAGATCGTCATCCGCATACGAATATGGCTAAAGCAGCTTTAAATATGCTTACGCATACTTCTGCAGCTAGTTTTGCTAAACATGGTGTGTATATGAATGCGGTAGATACTGGTTGGGTAACCGATGAAGATCCGGTTGAGCTTTCTGATAAGAAGGTAAAGGAACACGATTTTCAGCCTCCTTTAGATATTGTTGATGGTGCGGCTCGAGTACTCGATCCATTAATTGATGGGATAAATACAGGAAAACACTGGTGTGGTAAATTCTTAAAAGATTATCAACCAATTGACTGGTAGATTTAATCGCTTAGAATGGTGCTAAATTTTTTTAATTGTTCGTTTAATTCCTGAATAGGTAGACCGACTACGTTAAAATACGAACCCTCAATTTTAGTGATTCCTATAGCTCCAATCCATTCTTGTATACCATAAGACCCCGCTTTATCATAAGGTTTATAGTTTTCTATATAATAGTCAATTTCGGCGTCTGTTAAGTCCTTGAAATAAACTTTTGTACTAGAGGAGAAGGCGATTGACTTTTGAGCAGATTTCAAACAGACTCCTGTAATAACTTCATGACCCCTATTAGACAAACGATGTAACATCTCTGTAGCTTCTGCTTTGTCTTTTGGTTTCCCAAGTATTGTATCGTTAAGAATAACCACCGTATCTGCAGTTATAATTACTTGTTCATCTTTAATGTTGGTAAATACTGATGCTTTTAACTTTGCTAAATATTCTGCAACCTTCGAAGTTTTCAAATCCTTTGGGAAAATTTCGTCAATAGATTTAACCTCTACCGTAAATTCCAGGTTTAATAAACTTAAAATTTCTTTTCTTCTAGGAGATTGAGATGCTAGTATTATTGATTTCATAGTACCTAGTAATATTGTTAAACCATCCAAGCTAAAATTGACCCAAGCGCAATTGCTAATAATTTTTGAATATTAAATTTATGCGCTTCTGAGGTTTCAAATAATATAGTTGTAGAGATATGGAAGAAAATCCCTACAACAACAGCCATTATCTCACGGTGATAGTAGCTCAACTCTTGTACTAAGTCACCCGATAAAGTTCCTAATGGAGCCATTATGGCAAATACACCAATGAGTAAAAAAGATTTTGTTTTCGAAAATCCAGCTTGAGCAAAAAGGCTCATTAATACAATGGTTACGGGTATTTTATGTAATGCGATTCCCGTAAGCAACGAGTCTTCAAAGTCTCCGTGGTGGTGTCCATGATGTTCTATACCACCCAATGGCATTCCTTCTAAATAGGCATGGATTGCCAAACTGATGAGCATAGAAATAGGGATAGTTTTGTTTTGTAAATGCCCATGGCCATGTTCTATTCCTTGTGAGAAAAACTCTAAGACTATTTGTAAAATAAACCCTATTAAAAGGAATAATCCAATCCTTTTCCCATCGCCTGTATAGACTTCTGGTAGTAGATGAAAAACTGAAATGGCAAATAAATAAGCCCCAGAAAAAGCCAAGAGCAATTTTATAGCACTTGCTTTTAAGTCATTTAATACTTCAACTAAAAACACACCAATTAATACTGATGCGATTAATACTAAATAGGTCATTTCCTAAATTTTAAGACTGTCAAATATAATAAGAAAATGTGTTTTTTATCCCTATGATCTGGGTAAATATTATTGATTAAATTTTAACATCATCACTAATATTAATCTGTCAGAGCTATTTACATTAAATGGGTTTAAATCGTAATCGCCAAATGTATCAGAAATTTGTAATCCTGATTTTGTTGCCATCTCTTGCATATTCGCAAGTGAAAATGCGGATACATTTTCCTGATAATTATAAGTTTGGTTGTTATCTTTTACTATAATGTCTTTTGTTATGTTAACTCCATCGAAGGTTCTTTTGAGTTCGAAGTCAATACCATCTATGGTTTTGTTTTCTGTTGCAACCAAGTTCTTAATTACTTTTTCTGCATTCAAGAAATCTATAACAAAACAGGCATTTTCTTTAAGGTTTATAGCTATACCTTTTAATACTTCAATGTTCTCGAGCTGATTTTTAAAATAGCCAAAGCTTGTAAATAAATTGAAAACAAAATCAAATTCATTTTCTTTAAAAGCCATACGCATATCGTGAACCTCAAAGGTAACATTCGATACACTGGAAGCTTTCGCTTTTAGTATACTCTCTGGAGCTAAATCTACTCCTGTAGTCTGAAATCCCTTTTTAGCTAGGTGTATAGAGTGTCTTCCTTTTCCACAAGCCAAATCTAAGATCTTAGCACCTTGCTTAATTTTTAGATGCTCACATAGATTATCAATAAATCGACATGCTTCTGCCTCGTCTCTATGTTGATAAAGCGTGTGATAATAGCTGGTGTTAAACCAATTTACAAACCAATCTTTGTCCATTAGAAAATGTATTCGTGTAGATTAAATAGTTTTACAATTGCCAAAGATATCATTACGATTAGTAGTCGTCTTACCCAAAGGCTTGATTTTTTGTTTTCGAGCGTGAATTTTGTAGCAAACCATCCTCCTAAACCTTGCCCCAATGATAATGATAGTGCAGGTAGCCATACTATTTGGTCGTTATACATATAAATAAATAGTGCTGGGAACAGTAATGCCGCACAAATAATAATTTTAATAAAATTGGCGTCAATTATGCTGTATTTTGAGATAAGGACTAGAGAGGCTAAAAATAATATCCCCATACCCATTTGTATGAATCCTGCATACCAACCGATAGCAAAAAATATAATAAAGTTTAGTATTGATTTATTGTCTTTTCTCTCAGCAGTTTCTATTAACCATTTCTTAGGCTTAAGTAACACAATAGCTAGAGTAAAGATCATTAAGTAGCCTATAACCTTGGTAAGAAACTCATCTGATACTTGTATTGCTGAATTAGCACCAAATACAGTTCCCAGGATGGTTGGAATCATTAACCATAAGCTCTCTTTTAGTAAAGGTTTAAATTTTTCTGCTTTTCTAAATGTAATTACGCTAACTAAACATTGTACAAATCCACCAAGTCTGTTTGTTCCATTTGCTAAACCTGCAGGCATCCCCGTAAACAATAATAGGCTAAGGGTAAACACCGAGCCATTTCCAGCAAGTGTATTTATAATACCTGCTAGTAATCCAGCAAGAAAAAAAAGAGGGTAGAAGTACCAAGCTAATTCCATTGTTTCCTTTAAGACTTCAAATATAATTATTAGTATTCGGTTCTTGTAAATTTATTGTGACTACTCTCGATTTAAAACAAAAAAAATGCCTCAGCAAAGCTGAGGCATTTTAACGTTAGAGCTTAAATCAATTACTTGATCACTACTCTTTGAACATTTTGAGAAGTTGCAGTAGATACTTTTACAAAGTAAACACCTGCATTTAATTCAGAAACGTTTACAGTTTCATTCATTGAACCTTCGATAGATTTAGTAGAAACTACTTCACCTAATACATTAATTATTTCTAAAGTATAGTTGTCTTCATTGTTAGCAATAACAGTAAATACACCATTTGAAGGGTTTGGAGATACAGAAAATAAAGCAGCGTTTGCTTCGTCTAAACCAACATAGTCGTCTATTGCTAAACGAACAGCAGCTGCTGTACCATTTGTATAGTTAATAGCATCATCTATATAGTGGAACATTGAAGCATTACCAGGTTGTGCTACTGTTTCATCATCTAAAACATAAACACGGTCGTCTTCGTTAGGTCCGTTGTACAATTCAACACATGCATAGTATACACCTGGTTGAAGAGTTGTTGCAACTAAATCTACATACATAAGATTATTGTCGATGTGTGCTTGAGTAATCATAACACCATTTTCATTTTCAGCAATTCTGTTACTAGAAGACATATCGTCAGTTCCAATAGTTTCTTCAGTTACTAAGAATGGGA
>CAJWJW010000028.1 GCA_913041775.1 uncultured Flavobacteriales bacterium | reverse complement strand
TCCATAGTAGAAATAGATTGATTGGGAATATTGATTCCAAATCTACTAAAAATCTATTCATAATCAATTGTTGTTTTGCTATTGCATTTTTTTTGCACTCACAGATTGAAAACTTACATTTGAAGAAATTAATTAGATGGCTGTAAATCCTCATATGCTCGACACCCCTATAGAATTCCTTAAAGGAGTTGGGCCTATGCGTGCTGAAGTTTTGCAAAAAGAATTGCATGTTTTCCGTTACCGCGATTTGTTAGAACTCTATCCTTTTAGATATATAGATAAAACTCGTTTTCATACAATAGAAGAACTTCGAGCAGAATTAGCTGATGTGCAGATTGTAGGGAAAATAATTCGTGTTAAAGAAGAAGGGATAGGTAGAAAAAAGCGTTTAAAAGCTACTTTTCAAGATGCCTCAAATACTATGGACTTGGTTTGGTTTAAAGGAGTCTCATGGGTTAAGAAAAGTATTAATATTGGAGAAGAGATTGTCGTTTTTGGAAAACCGACCTTGTATAATTCTACTTTTAGTGTTTCTCATCCTGAAATTGAATCCCTAGAATCACACAAGAAATCACTTACTACTGCTATGCAAGGTATTTATGCTTCTACCGAGAAATTAGGTTTGAAGTCTTTGCACTCTAAAGGGATTTCAAAATTGATTCACGAGCTTTTAGGTCAGGTACTTTCTTTTATTCCAGAAACATTATCAGTAGAAATTAGAAAAGAATACAAGTTAATTTCTAAAAGAGAGGCGCTACTAAATGTTCATTTCCCAAAGTCAGAAATTCTATTGGCTCAAGCACATAGAAGATTGAAATTTGAAGAGTTTTTTTACCTTCAGTTGGCAATGATGAAGTTAAAGCAACATAAAAAGGAAACCTATTTGTCGTATCCTTTCACCAAAGTTGGCCATTACTTTAATACATTTTATACAGAACAATTACCCTTTGAGTTAACCGGGGCTCAAAAACGAGTTTTAAAAGAAATCCGTTTAGATGTTGCGACAGGTAAACAAATGAATCGTTTGGTTCAGGGTGATGTAGGTTCCGGGAAAACTATTGTGGCTTTAATGGCTATGTTAATTGCAAAAGACAATGGCTTTCAGGCTTGCCTAATGGCACCAACAGAAATCTTAGCTAGTCAGCATTTTCAGGGGCTCAAGGATATGGTAGAAGCTGTGGGTATGAAAATGGCATTGCTTACAGGTTCTACAAAAGTCGCTAGACGAAGAGAAATTCACAGCCAATTAGAGTCTGGTGAATTAGATATTTTAGTAGGTACCCATGCTCTTTTAGAGGATAAGGTGATGTATCAAAATTTGGGCTTAGCCGTAATAGATGAGCAACATCGTTTTGGGGTTTCTCAACGTTCTAAGATGTGGAAGAAAAACACGAGACCTCCACATGTGCTTGTTATGACTGCGACTCCTATACCCCGAACTCTAGCAATGGCAGTTTATGGTGATTTAGATATATCTCTAATCGATGAGCTTCCGCCTGGAAGGAAACCAATTACTACTTTTCATAAAACGGATAAACATCGATTGTCGATGTTTCACTTTTTAAAGTCTGAAATTGAGAAAGGCAGACAGGTGTATATTGTTTACCCTTTAATAGAGGATAGTAAAACCTTAGATTACAAAGATTTAATTGATGGTTACGAGAGTATAAGTCGTCACTTTCCGAAACCTCAGTTTCAGGTTTCTGTTGTTCATGGTCGTATGAAGGCCGAAGATAAAGAAGCAGAAATGGCTCGTTTTGTAAAAGGCGAAACGCATATTATGGTAGCTACTACGGTAATTGAAGTAGGTGTAAACGTACCCAATGCTTCTGTAATGGTTGTAGAAAGTGCTGAGCGATTTGGTTTATCACAATTACATCAGCTCAGAGGTAGAGTGGGAAGGGGTGCTGAGCAGTCGTTTTGTATTTTAATGAGTGGCGATAAATTAAGTGCGGATGCTAAAACCAGGCTAAAAACAATGGTACAAACGCAAAATGGTTTTGAAATTGCAGATGTGGATTTAAAGTTAAGAGGCCCCGGTGATATTATGGGAACTCGTCAGAGTGGCTTACTAAATTTAAAGCTAGCCGATATAAGTAAGGATTCAAAAATATTGCAATACGCTCGACAGATCGTAATAGAGGTTTTAGAGAGCGATCCTGAATTAAGTAGTGATGTAAACCGACCTATTTACAAAGAATATATGCGTGCACATCACACAAAAATGCAATGGAGTACTATTAGTTAAATCCGTCATAATTTAAAGTATCGCAATTTTAAAATAATTAATTTGATAGATTATTTGTGCTTTAAGTTTCCCAAAAAAAAATAGTCTTATTTATTGATTTTAAGTTTGTTGAATTGTTAAATCATCAAATAGTTAAATCATCATATTTCTCTTTCTATAACTGGTTTTTACTTCAATGATTTTTGCCCTGAGACTTTGGTTTATAAGGGCAAGCAAACCCTTTCAATTTTGTATATTTGTGAGTTAATAAGAAAAATGCGCTATGATAAAGGTTAGAAAACAGGAAGCCCTAGATTTTCACTCTGAAGGAAGACCTGGGAAAATAGAAGTAGTACCTACAAAAAGTACTAATTCACAAAGAGATTTATCACTAGCATACTCGCCAGGTGTCGCTGAGCCTTGCTTAAAGATTGCCGAAAATAAAGAAGACGTTTATAAGTACACAGCTAAAGGTAATTTGGTCGCAGTAATCTCTAACGGTACTGCCGTTTTAGGCTTGGGTGATATTGGCCCTGAAGCTTCTAAACCAGTGATGGAAGGGAAGGGGTTATTGTTTAAAATTTATGCAGACATCGACGTGTTCGATATCGAAATGGATGTAAATGATGTAGACTCTTTTGTGAAAACCGTAAAAGCCATAGCCCCTACATTTGGAGGGATTAATCTGGAGGATATAAAAGCACCCGAATGTTTTGAAATTGAACGTCGTTTAAAGGAGGAATTAAATATTCCTGTAATGCACGATGATCAGCATGGTACAGCCATTATTTCTGCAGCAGCTTTATTAAATGCTTTGGAGATTGTAGAGAAAGAGATTTCAGAGGTTAAGATTGTGGTAAACGGTGCTGGTGCAGCGGCCATTTCATGTACAAGGCTTTATGTTTCTCTAGGTGCTCGTTTAGAAAATATCGTTATGTGCGATAGTAAAGGAGTTATCCGTTCGGATAGAGAAAATTTAATTGGACATAAATTAGAATTTGCATCTTCTAGAGATTTAACCTCACTTGAAGATGCCATGATAGATGCTGATGTTTTTGTTGGCTTATCTAAAGGGAATGTTGTGAGTCCAGCTATGCTGAAGTCCATGGGGGCAGAACCTATAGTGTTTGCTATGGCGAACCCAAGTCCCGAAATTTCGCATGCTAAAGCAATGGCTTCTCGTAAAGATATCATCTTTGCTACCGGCCGTTCCGATTACCCTAACCAAGTAAACAATGTTTTAGGTTTTCCTTATATTTTTAGAGGTGCCTTAGATGTTAGAGCCACAAAAATTAATGAGGAAATGAAAATCGCTGCTGTAAAAGCGATTGCAGACCTTACTAAAGAATTGGTTCCTGAAGAGGTGAATATTACCTATGGGGAAACCAATATTACTTTTGGACCCGATTATATAATTCCAAAACCAAACGATCCACGTTTAATTTCATATGTGGCACCTGCAGTAGCTAAAGCAGCTATAGATTCTGGTGTTGCTACAGGAACAATTAAGGATTGGGATGCGTATAGAGTATCGCTTAATAAACGTGTTGGACGCGATAATAAATTATTGCGCAACGTTACCACTCGCGCCAAGTTAAATCCTAAGCGTGTTGTATTTGCCGAAGCAGATCACTATAACATATTAAAGGCTGCTCAAATTATTAAAGATGACGGCATTGGAGAACCTATTTTATTAGGTAGAATAGATAAGATTGAAGCTTTAATAGCCGAGCATGGTTTCGATTTCGAAGGTGTGAGTATTATTGATCCTAAGTCAGATGAAATGCAAGATAAACTCAACCATTTTGGTGATATTTTATGGGAAAAGAGAAGACGAGATGGCTATACGCAATACGAGGCTAGAAAAATTATGCGAGAGCGTAATTATTTTGGTTCTATGATGGTTGAGTTGGGAGAAGCGGATGCAATGATTTCTGGGTTTTCTAGAAATTATCCTGAAACAATTAGGCCAGCATTACAAATTGTAGGAACCGAAAAAGGCGTAAAGCGTGTTGCCGGTTTGTATGTGATTATGACTGCTAAAGGACCTGTTTTTATTGCTGATACTACGATTAATGTAAATCCTAATGCAGAGCAACTAGCAGACATTGCTGAGCTAACGGCAGACTCAGTACTACGTATGGGGATAAAGCCTACCATGGCAATGTTGTCGTATTCTAATTTTGGATCTACCAAAGATGTAAACTCTACTAAGGTAAGAGAAGCTGTCAGCATTTTACGTAAACACCGTCCAGATATAACTGTAGATGGAGAGGTTCAAGCAAATTTCGCTATGAATAAAGAGGCTTTTGCAGAGAAATTCCCTTTCTCAGATTTAGCTAATAAACAAGTGAATGTACTCATATTCCCAAATCTAGAGTCGGGGAATATTGCTTATAAGTTAATGCAGGAATTGGCTGGTTTCGAAACAATAGGACCTATTTTAATAGGGCTTAAAAAAACCATTCATATTTTGCAATTAGGAGCTAGTGTAAAAGAAATTGTAAATATGACCACCTTGGCTGTAGCCGATGCACATAATAAATTAAGTAAAGGATGATAACTCATATAAACGGAAAATTAATAGAACTGAATCCTGCTTATGCAGTTATAGAGTGTAATGGAGTGGGATATTTGTTAAATATAACGCTTAATACATACTCAAAGCTTGGAGATTCGGAGTCGTGTAAACTATTTACACACCTTGCTGTAAAGGAAGACTCTCATACTCTTTATGGTTTTTTTGATGCTTTAGAACGCAAGATTTTTAGAATGCTCATTTCTGTATCTGGTGTAGGTGCTTCAACTGCTCGGGTAATATTGTCTTCTATGGAGTCTGTAGAAATAAGAGACGCTATTGTAAATGAAGATGTCGCACTTATAAAATCTGTTAAAGGAATTGGTATAAAAACAGCCCAACGTATAATCTTAGATCTTAAAGATAAAATGCTCAAAGCCTTCGACGATATAGAGATTAGTCTTAAGTCTGGCAATAGAAACAGAGAGGAAGCGTTATCTGCTCTAGAAGTTTTAGGTTTCCCTATGAAAGCTGTACATAAATTGATTGATAAATTAGTAGAGAATGAGCCTCATATGGAAGTGGAAGAACTTGTAAAAAAAGCATTAAAGCAGTTGTAAGTGAAGTGTAATCAGGCTACTATAAAATTAATTTTAACTATTATTATTTGTTCCCTTAACAGCTCACTTGTTAAGGCGCAGGATGATAGCCTGGCTTTGCCCTATCCACAAATGCTTTTTGATAATCCTGGAAACTTCACCGAAAGTATTCAGTACAGTTTAGAAAACCATGATTTTACATTTAGTAATTCAATAGGTAGCTTTCAAGCGTCGAGGCCTAGTTTTATGAGTGAATCTACTTATAAGAAATGGTTGTTTAATAATCAAATCCAAGGTTTTTGGCGTCAAAAAGTACAGTCTAATTTATTAAACCAAGGTATAGCAGGTACCAAGCCAAAAATCCAAATTGGTGGCGAATCCTTTAGTCGAGTATTTGGTGGTAACACAGTCGATATAAGACCTCAAGGTTCTGCAGAATTAACTTTTTCTGGTATTGTAAACAAGACTAAAAACCCTTCTCTTACCGAAAATCAACGTAACCAGTCTAATTTTAATTTCGACCAAAGCATTCAGATGAATGTAATAGGTAAAATTGGAACCAAATTATCATTACGTACTAACTATGACACTAAAAGTCAGTTTGATTTTGAAAATCAAATGAAGCTTGAGTACACAGGGACAGAAGATGAGATTATAAAGAAAATTGAATTAGGAAATGTAAGCTTACCCCTTAGTGGTTCATTAATTTCTGGAACCCAAAGCTTGTTCGGTATTAAAGCACAATTCCAATTTGGAAAGGCCACTTTTACTACTGTTTTCTCAGAACAGAAATCGGAAACTAGTACCATAAAAGTTGAAGGTGGTGCACAAACTACGAATTTTGAAATTTTTGCAGATGATTACGAAGCAAACAAGCATTACTTTTTAGCTCAGTATTTTTACGAGTCCTACGATTTTGCATTGGCCAATATGCCCTTAATTAGTTCGAATATAAGTATTACTAATTTGGAAGTTTGGGTAACAAATAAAACTGGAAACACTTCCAATGTTCGTAATATCTTAGCTTTTCAAGATTTAGGTGAAAATCTTAATCAGGTACATGACCTATCTTTAGGAACCAGTTCCGAACCTTTAAATGTACCTAACCCAGACAATAGAAATAATAATTTATTCCCAACCGATTTAGTAAGCCAAAACGCTTCTATTCGTGAGGTAAGCCAGATTACTTCTTTATTAAATGGTTCAGGTTTTGTGCAGTCTGTAGATTACGAAAAAATAGAAAACGCTAAAAAATTATCTAGTTCAGAATATCATTACAACTCACAATTAGGGTTCATCTCCCTTAATCAGTCCCTTAATTCGGATGAGGTTTTAGGGGTTTCTTTTCAGTACACTGTAAGCGGCACGCCTTATCAAGTTGGTGAGCTGTCTACAGATGTAGCATCTCCAGATGTGTTGATTTTGAAATTACTCCGATCTACTACTTTAGACGTGAGTTTGCCAATGTGGCGTTTGATGATGAAGAATGTTTATGCACTTGGCGCTTATCAGGTTAATGAAGAAGATTTTGAATTGCAAATAATGTATCAAGATGATAAGTCGGGTACACCGCTACCTTATATTCCAGAAGAAGGATTGAGTAGTGAACTTATTATCCAAACATTAAATTTAGATAATCTCAATCAAAATAACGATCCTGGAGCAAATGGTGTTTTCGATTTCATCTCCGATTTAACCATTAAAAAATCTAACGGTAGAGTTTACTTACCCTCTATAGAACCTTTTGGATCCTATTTAAGATCTAAGTTTCAGGAAGCCGGTATCTCTGAAGAAATAACGGATACTTATATTTTTGATGCACTTTACGATTCTACAAAAACAGCTGCTTCTCAGCTGGCAGAGTTAAATAAGTTTTTACTCAAAGGGCAGTATAAATCATCTTCAGGTGCCGATATCCCTTTAAATGCAATGTACATTCCCGAGGGCTCAGTAAGTGTAACTATGGGTGGGGTAGCACTTGAAGAAAACATTCATTATACCGTAGACTATAACTTAGGAAGGGTAAAGATTATAGATGAAGGGATCTTGAGCTCAGGCCAACAAGTTAATGTTAACCTAGAAAGTAATTCGGGGTATTCGAATACGACTAAGCGCTACTTAGGTTTGCACGCTGATTACAAATTTAACGATGATTTATTGTTGAGTGCAACGGTTTTAAATTTATCCGAATCTTCTCAAACAACAAAAATTAATATGGGCGATGAGCCTATATCGAATACAATATGGGGACTTAATGGTTCTTATAAAACAGAGACACAGTTTCTTACTACTTTACTAGATAAATTGCCTTTAATAGAAACGAAGGAAAAGTCAAACTTTAGTATTTCTGGAGAATTTGCTCAATTTATCCCAGGGCATTCAAAAACTCTAAATGTAGATGAAGGTGGTACTGCCTATATTGATGATTTTGAAAATAGCCAGTCGCCTATAGATTTGAGAAATTCTAACTCTTGGAATTTAGCGAGTACTCCTCAAGACCCTACTTTATTCCCTGAAGCTTTACTTACCAATGATATTAGATATGGGTATAATCGAGCTCTATTATCGTGGTATTTTATAAATCCTGACTTTCAAAGAGAAACAGTTTATGCACCCAGTCATTTAACCGATGAAGACCGTGATGCTCCTTATGTACGTGAAATTTCAATAAATGAAATTTTCCCAGATAAAGATATTCCAAATGGGCAGCCTTTGCGTTTGCGAACTTTCGATTTAGCTTACTATCCAGAAGAAAGAGGTCCGTATAATTACGATGTTGCTGGTGGTGATTATTCAAATGGTATTGATGAAGATGGTGCATTGTTAAATCCTGAGTCTCGATGGGCTGGGGTTGTTAGAGAAATTGATAATAATGATTTTGAAACTGCCAATATTGAGTTTTTAGAATTCTGGTTGATGGATCCTTTTATAGAGAATCCTTTAGATGCTGGAGGAGATTTTTATATCAACTTAGGTAATATATCTGAAGATATTTTAAAAGATTCTCGAAAGAGTTATGAAAACGGATTACCTATTGACGGTGGAGACGATAATGTCGATACAACTGCATGGGGAAGGGTACCTTCGGTACAAGCTTTAGTTACTGCATTTAATAGTGGAGTAAATGCAAGAGCTAATCAAGATGTTGGTATCGATGGTTTGGATGATGAGATGGAGCGAAGTTTTATTCCATTCAATACTTATGAAACAAGTTCTTATTTAGATAGAATAATAGAAACTCATGGCGAAAGTTCTACTGCTTTTGTCAAAGCAAATAAAGATCCTTCGGCAGATAATTACCATTATTTTTATGGAACTGATTACGATTCTCAAGAAAAACCTATTCTCGATAGGTATAAAAAATACAATGGGCTTGATGGGAATTCGCCAATGGACAATGAATCGCAGTCTTCGTACACACAATTGCCTAACGTAGAAGATATAAACAGCGATTATACTTTGAGCGAATCAGAGTCGTATTACCAGTATCGTATAAGTATGGATCCAGATTCTTTGCAAAATGTAGGATCTAATTTCATTACTTCAATTATAGAAAATGCTGGGCCTAATAACGATACAAGGTGGATACAATTTAAAGTGCCTATTAGAGATTATGAAAATAAAATTGGTACCATCCCCGATTTTAAATCTATTCGTTTTATGCGAATGTTTATGCGCGGTTTTGCCAATCCTACTGTTTTGCGTTTTGCTACGTTAGACATGGTGCGTGGAGAATGGCGTAAATATTTAAATAGCTTGGCTCGCCCAGATGCCATTGAGTCGGATAATACAACCTTCGATATCTCTGTGGTAAACCTAGAAGAAAATGGTCGTAGAGATCCTATAAACTATGTATTACCTCCTGGAATAAATAGAGATCGAGTTTTGGGGTCCACAACCACACAGGAGCTCAACGAGCAGTCGATGAGTTTTAAAATCTGTGATCTAGCGAATGGAGATGCCTTAGGAGCATTTAAGAATGTAACGATGGATATGCGTTCGTATAATACGATACAATTCTTTGTTCATGCTGAAGAAAAGGATCCTAACAAGCCTTTAAATGATAAGGACTTAAGTATGTTTATTCGTGTAGGTACCGATTATAGTTCTAATTATTACGAGTATGAAGTACCCTTAGATGTTACCGAATGGGGCGCTTCTGCTAGAACGGATGTGTGGCCTACGAATAACCAGTTTGAAATAAACTTTAATAAATTAAAAGAGGCTAAAGCTGCGCGTAATATAGAAATTAGAGAGGGTACCGCTAATTTTACTACACCTTACCATTATCTAGATGGTACGCGTAGAATTACCATTATCGGAAATCCAAATTTAGGAAATGTTCGTACCATTATGCTGGGTGTTCGTAATCCTCAAGAAGATGATTTAGGATTTAATCCAGATGATGACGGAGAAGAAAAATGTGCAGAAATATGGATTAACGAACTTCGTTTAACTGACTTTGATGAAAATGGAGGTTGGGCAGCTAAAGCTCAAATGAAAACTAGACTTGCCGATATTGGAAGTATTAGCTTAGGTGGTAATGTGAGCTCTGTAGGTTTTGGTAGTTTAGAGCAAAGTGTTTCCGAAAGAAATAAAGAAGAGACAAGACAATATAACTTCACTTCTAATATAGAACTGGGTAAGCTCTTCTCCGAAGATGCAAATATTAAAATACCGCTTTATATAGGTGTTTCAGAAACGGTATTAAAACCGCAGTTTAATCCACTCGATCCCGATGTTGAGTTAGAGGCCTCTATTGCAGCAGAACAAACTCAAGGTGCTAAAGATACCCTGCGTAGTATAGTAGAGAATTACACAATGCGTAGATCCTTCAACTTAACGAATGTGCGTAAAGAAAGAGGCGGAGGAAAGAAACAATCGGTTAAGAATAAATCAAGTTCTAAAGGTGGGCGGGGTTCTAAAGCAGGTTCTAAAAATAAACTCTACGATATTGAGAATCTCAGTTTGAGCTATTCCTTTAATGAGGTGTTTAACAGAAATATAAACACCGAGTTTAGTACTATGCAAGAGCATAGTGGTGGCTTTGGGTATAATTTCAACAATAGCCCAAAAAATTACAAGCCCTTTTCAAAAATAAAATTCTTAAAAAGATCGAAGTATTTAAGGTTGGTAAAAGATTTCAACTTCTACCTTTTGCCTAAAACAATTTCTGCAAGAACAGATTTTAATAAAACGTACTCGGAAACTAAAATGAGAAATTTAGCGAGTCTCAATTCTTTGAGTTCGCTAAATATTATTGAACCTAAATCCTTTAGTTCGCTCCAGTTTCCTTCAGCGTCTTTTAAGCTCACAAATAAGTCACTTTGGTATGAGGTGTCTGATGGAGCCATTCCTATTAGCAGTATTTTCTCATTGGGAGTCATATATATGGAATAGAGTCCCAGACCTATTTTAAAACCAGGAACATCTATCTTTTCTAAGTCGCTCCAATTTCCTTCTTCATCTCTTTTGGTTACTGCAATTCCTTTCGCCAGTTTTCTTCTTGTCTGAACAGAATTGAAGAGGTAAAGTGTATTGCCATCGTTGGAAACACCTATTACAGCATTGTTTCCATTGTCATTTTTGAAGCATTCAACACAAACTGAGAAATAATGGTGTCTCGGCAAACCATATCACTCCTCCGAGCGAGTCGTCGCACATTCTCATCAACCTCGTCCAAGTTGAATGGCGCAGCAAACATGGTAGCTGAGCATACGTTTCAACCTGGGACTAAAGTCTTGGAGCATCCCATTGATGAGCCTGCTAAAGGAATATCATCCATTGCAAATTTTCGTGCTGCTGCTACGGGTGTCGTTCCTT
>CAJWJW010000027.1 GCA_913041775.1 uncultured Flavobacteriales bacterium | reverse complement strand
ATCCACTTTATTAACCACCACACAAGGTTTTAACCCTAAATCTATTGCTTTCTGCAATACAAAACGTGTTTGAGGCATTGGACCTTCAAAAGCATCTACCAAAAGTAAAACACCATCAGCCATTTTCAATACACGCTCAACCTCACCACCGAAATCGGCGTGACCAGGAGTATCCAAAATATTAATTTTAACACCTTTGTAATTCGCGGCAACATTCTTCGAAACTATCGTGATTCCACGCTCTCTCTCTAAATCGTTGTTATCAAGAATAAGTTCCCCAGTATCTTTTCTAGGGTCCATAATTTGACATTCGTGAATGATTTTGTCGACTAAGGTAGTTTTACCGTGATCGACGTGTGCAATAATTGCAATGTTACGTATTGATTTCATGGTCATTTTTTAAGACTGCAAGATTAAGCAGAATAAATGATTGATGTACTATAATACTAGGTTATTTATTTTAAAGTGAATTAACAACAAGCTAAGTAGCTACTTTAAAGTGCTCTTCTGATAATAAAATCGAGATGATTAAGCGAATTAGACTGTCCTCTAAATATTATTGATCTTTATTCATAAATTCAGCTAACAGACTATGGAAGTGATGCACACCTTGTTCGCGGGTGGGAGAAAATCTACCAGATTTATAGAACCGCGATTGCAATCCTTTATGAACACCTTCTACAACAAACTCATCTTCTCTTTCTACTTTATCTAATATAGCACCTGCTCCACTGTCTAATTTAGTTTCGTCGTATATATAGGTGATAAAAGAAACCTTCGTTTTATTAATTGTGAGCGGTTTAATAATGTTAATCGACAATCCCCAGGGATAAAAATTAAACATCATATTTGGGAATATCCAATAATAATAAGCAGCAACATTTTTACCAAAATCTGGATGTCCAACCGGAAGGTCGAAAACCTCTTCAGCTCCATCTGCATAACCAATTTGCAAATTAACATGATTGTATACTTCCGTTTTATAACTACCGTAATCTAAAACTGCATTTAAATCTTCGTGAACAAAAGGAATATGAAAACCTTCTAAATAATTATCGCAGTATAGTGCCCAGTGACAATTAACGATATAATCTTTATTTAAAGACGCATCTAGCTTAAACTCATTTAGCGGTAAAAAACCGATACGCTCATTCATAACCGTAATTACTGCCGAGAAATCGTAAGCAGGATCTAATCCAACAAATAAATGATAGCCTAATTGCTTTAGAGAAAACTCATGCAATCCATCGCAGGGTCGAGGGAAATTTTTAGCCTCTTTAAATTCAGGCATAAACTTAAAGCTACCATCTAAACCAAACTTTCTACCATGATACATACAGCTAAGGCTTTTCACCTTACCTGGGGCACTACAAACAATATTACCACGATGAGTACATACATTGGTAAAACATTTAACTTTACTCTCCTTATCTCGTACTACCAACAAGGGCTCCGTTAAGAAACTCTCTAACAAGACCAAAGGATAAGCAGACTCTGTAAGGGGCACTAAGGTATTCGCATTACCAATCCACTGCCAAGACTTCACAAAAACAAGCTCTTTCAGCTTATCGAAAACCTCTTGACTTTTATAAAACTGAGCAGGTAACATTTCTGCTTTTGTTATATCTGGATCTATAAAATACTTAGTCATTATTCGATAATTTACTTCTTGTTAGTAGCACATAAAAAGGAATTCCAGCCATTAATAGTAGAAAGCCCAAAAACACAATTTCTTCTCCACAACCAATAATTATCCACATGGAAAAACAAAATGCGAAGAACGCTATTATTAACTTATATGTAGAGTTTTGCACTTTATTACTAAATAACATAATAGCTAAACTGGCTGTAGAAAACAAGTAGGGTGCTAATACAGAAAGTGTAGATAATTTCATCATAAATGTGAATGCTTCAACTAGTGTTTTGGAATAGTTAAGTAACATGAGTAGAGACACGAGTACACTTGATAAAGCAATTCCTATAATAGGAGATTTATTTTTATTTGTTTTTCCAAATACCTTCGGAAACAAACCATCTTTTGAAGCAGCCATTGGTATTTGTCCTTGGATGAGAATCCAACCATTTAAAGCACCCATTGTTGCTATCACAGCTCCAGCAGCAACCAAATACTTAGCGGTTTCTCCCATAAACAAAGCCGCAGCATCTGCAAATGGTGCATTAGAGTATTGTAAAACTTCAGCTGGAATTACGCCCATGATTGCAATAGAACTCAAAATATATACGATTATCGTAAATACTGTTCCTACTATAGTTGCAGTCTTAATCGTTTTTTCAGCATCTTTAATGCAGGCACTAGGAATGGTAGCACTTTCCATTCCTAAATAGGCAAATAAGGTTAAAGTGGTCGTGGCTGTTATCGCAGACCAATCGGATTCGCCACTAGCATTAAAAGGAAGGAAATTATCCATTTTAATATAAAAGACTCCAATAATTCCTATTAGTATAATAGGCGTGACTTTTAGAATTGTGGTAAGTAATTGCACAAAGGCAATAGTTTTTAATTCTTTAGAATTCAGCCAGGTAAACAACCAAATAAAAAACAAACCAGTTGCTATAGAAGCCAAGGGGCTTTTGCCTAAATAAGGAAAAAATACTTCGAGATAGCCTACCAATGCAACTGCTATTGCAGTATTTGTACACCAAATTGAAACCCAGTAACCCCAAGCAACTAAAAACGCAGGAAACTCTCCCAGAGCAATACGTGTATATGCATAAGGACCTCCAGTAGTGTTGGGTGCTAATTTAGCTAGCTCTCCAAAAACAATTGCTAACAATAAAGCTCCTATGGAAGAAAAAACCCATCCAAAAACACTAATCCCGCCATAAAAGGCTAATGCAGAAGGCATCAGAAATACTCCAGATCCAATCATATTCCCGATGACTAAAGCCGTACTCGACCAAAAGCCAATTTTTTTTGAATTTTCGATAGCTTGTGTTTTGTAGCTTAATGAGGATTTAAAAATAGTAAAAAGATTTCAAAAAAATAGAGGACTTTTTGCTGTGCAAAAAGTCCTCTATTAAAATTTCGTAATTAAATACGCTACCTAAACACAAACTCCTTTTTATAAAGAATATCATTCGCTACAAAAACAAGAAAATAAGTACCTTCCTTCAAATTACCTCTACTTATTGTAATAGATGAATTACTCGTAAGATTTAAGTTTCTAACTTTTTTACCTAGAATATCAAAAAAACACATATTAGTACAGTTTTTTGGTAAACCCTCTATTGTTACATAGGAAATTGCAGGCTGCGGAAAAACACATAAGTCTGTAATTATTTCAGAATCCAATCCTACTGTATTCTTTAAAAGCTTAACATCTAAAATGGTTGTTTCATTGTTAGTTATAGGAACAGAAGATATTGTTTTAGAAATATATCCATCAGCAGAATAAGTAAGGGAATAAGTTCCACTATATAAATATCGATGGTAGTCGCCAATAGGGAAGCGAGAATATACCTCAGAACTATCCGTATCGTGGTTATTTATATATACCTCAGCAAAAAGAGGCTCTCCAGTTAAAGAATCTGTTATTACACCGTGTAAGCCATACATGCCTTGTTCAATATAGGCAAGGAATGAATTGTAGTTTGCTTCCCAGTAATAAGGTAAATCTTGCCCTGCTGGAGTTTTTGAAGAAGAGATTTCTAAGGTAAACTCTCTACAATGTTTAAAGTAGTTCATATAATCTTGTCTACCCCCACTTACCTCATACCATTCGTAACCGTTGGTAATTCCGTTATCGAATGAAGTAAAATAACCATTATCAGAATTCTCTTGAGCAAAAGCAGCATATTCGTCCATTACATGCAACCACCAGTCATAATCTGCAGGGAAATTAGACCATGAATCCCAAGGATAATTAGCAACCTCAGCACCACCGTGAAAGTTTGATGAAATATCGAATTGAACACTGTCTGCAAAATTCATAAAAGCAACGGTTTCGGCCTGATACGAATTCCCGTCTGGATGAGTACCATCTTCAGGGTCTGGGTAATTTCTATTTAAATCTACCCAGTTTGCATTATAACGCTGTGCGTTATAAACCGAATTATTATTATTTGTGTATGCTCCATCAGGGTTTGCTAATGGATTAATCCATAATTCAACGTTGTTAAGAATCTTTGCTACTCGAGTATCGCTTTCATAATTAGACAAAAGGTAATCTATTAATCTTATAGAAAGTACAAAACCAGAAATCTCATCTCCGTGCATAGAAGAAGTATAGAGTATTTTTGGCTCATTCTGAGATACGTTTAAACTATCGGTAATTTTAGCAACTAACAATTCTCTGCCGTCTACAGAACTCCCAATAGAACTCACTTTGCATAAATCGGGGTATTGCGTTTCAAAAGCATACATCATTTCTACATATACCTCGTAGGAAGGATAAAAATCCCAATCGCTAATTTGCTTTTCTTCTAGAGAAAGAAGCATGTTCAGATCTTTAAATAAGCTACCAGGTTTTGGCTCTATTTTAAAAGGAATGTTTAAATCTAAAAAAGCAGAAAGTTCTTTCTTGTTAGCATAAGCAAACATATTTGTCAATTCTACTCCGTGATCTATAGATACGATACTAGAAATAGAATTTAAATCTTCTTTAGAATCTATTTGAAAAGAAAAATATACCTCGCCAGAATTTTTAAATATTGAATCAACATTAACAGATTGAGCGAAAGAAAAGAAGGGAGCTAAAAGGAATAAAAAAATAAATCTCATGAGGGTTGTTTTGATAGCATACTTACAAACTATATGCCGAACTAATATAAAAGCGAATTTATTGGCTGACTAAAAAAGATGATGATTAGTAGATACGAACATCTAACAATACTTCTTCGCCTACTTCCTTATTCAGCATATTTTTAATTTTCTCTCTACCGTATGAAAGTTCTTGTTTTAATGCAGCATTATTAAGTTGAACAAACAAAACACGTTTTTCAACTTCTATATTCACCGTGTATTTGGTAACCGAAGGTCCCATAAGTTTATCCCAAAGGGTAACTATGTGTGCTTCATTAAACTTAGAAGTAATATCGTAATTCTTAAGTAGGTCTTTAATAACTTCGCCTATACTCTGTTCTCTTGATCTTCTCATTGTGCAACTCCTTTATCAATATCGAATATACGATAAGAATCATCAATTTCTCGTACGATCTCTTCAGTTCTATTTTTGTGAGTATCTGTAATAAAAATCTGTCCAAAATGAAGTTCAGAAACCAAACGAACTATTGCTTCTACTCGAGTATCATCTAACTTATCAAAAATATCATCTAGTAATAATAAAGGTTTATAACCCACTAGGTTTTTAATAAAATCGAACTGAGCTAGTTTCAATGCAATTAAATAGGTTTTTTGTTGCCCTTGAGAACCTTGTTTTTTAATTGGGAAATCTCCTATTTTAAATAACAAATCGTCTTTATGTGTACCGCATGTAGTATACTGCAGTATTTTGTCTTTTGTAAGATTCTCATTAAGTAAATCTGCTAAATCATACTGATTTAATTGAGATTTGTACTCTAAGTATACCAATTCGTTTGATCGAGATATTGCTTTATAATATTCCTGAAATATTGGATTAAACTGCTTCATAAAAGCAGTACGAGTAGCGTAGATTTTAGAAGCTAAATCTATGAGTTGTTCGTTATAAATCTCTAGAGTGATAGGGTCGTATGTTCTGTTAGCCGCAAAGTACTTTAATAATGCATTACGCTGTGCTAAAACTTTATTGTACTTAATAAGGTTTTGTAAGTATATTTTATCGGACTGAGCTATAACGCCATCCATAAACTTACGTCTTGTGTCACTACCTTCAATAATTAAATCCCGATCAGAAGGTGAAATAATAACTAATGGAAAAACACCAATATGGTCGGCTAACTTTTCGTATTCTTTATTATTCCTTTTAAATACTTTTTTATGACCCTTTTTAACTCCACAAAAAACCTTCTCCGGGTTTTCGTTACGTTCAAAAGTACCTTCCACGACGAAAAAAAGCTTGTCGTGTAAAATATTCTGGGTGTCTACAGTATTAAAATACGATTTGCAGAAGCATAAATAATAAATAGCGTCCAATAAATTGGTTTTCCCAGAGCCATTATTACCCACAAAACAATTAATCCCCGAAGAGAACTCTAGTTGAGATTCTTCGTAGTTTTTAAACGATAATAAGGACAGTGATTTGAGATGCATTGAAAATTAATTTCGGTAAAAATAAGACTGATTTTATATTTATGGTCTTCATTTAAGAATTTCTTTTATTTTTGTGCATCATTAAAACAAGAAAAACTGACCAAGATGGCTAAAAATAATACACAAAATCAAGAAGACCAATTAAAAACAATCGAAGAAAGCCTTACTAAGGCTGAGATGTATGTTGAAAAGAATAAAAACAGCTTGATGGTTATAGTAGTAGCTATTGCAGTTGGGTTTAGTGCGTTCTTTGGGTACGATCGTTTTTATGTGCAACCAAACGAAGAAAATGCCGCTACAGAGATGTATATGGCAGAAAAGAATTTCGAACTTGGTAAATTCCAAGAAGCTCTAGACGGTGATGAACAATTTGCTGGTTTATTAGAGATTATTGAATCTTATGGAAGTACAAATTCTGGAAACTTAGCAGAATACTATGCTGGGATTTCTTATTTTAAATTAGGAGATGCTGAAGCTGCCATTGAGCACTTAGATAATTTCTCTTCTGACGACGAAATGTTAGCTCCTATTGCAAAAGGTGCTATTGGAGATGCTTTCTCTGAATTAGGGCAAAACGAAGAAGCCTTAAACTATTACATTACAGCAGCAGAACTTAGAACAAACGATTTTACTACTCCAGTATTTTTAATGAAAGCGGCGAATGTTGCTTATTCATTGGGTGATAAAAAACAAGCTTTAAGTTTATATACACGTATTCAAGATGAGTTCTCTTCTTCTAGAGAAGGACAAAACATTGGAAAATACATCACTCGTATAAGAGCAGCAAACTAATATATGGCTACTACAAATTTATCTCATTACGATACAGAATCAATACCTAATGCAGAAGGAATGCGTTTTGGTGTAGTCGTATCGGAGTGGAATGAAAAAATTACTGCCGGTTTATTCGATGGAGCTCACAAAGCTTTAGTAGACAACGGTGTACTACCCGAAGATATCATTCGAGTAAATGTACCTGGTAGTTTCGAATTAACTTTTGGTGCTTCTATGCTAGCTGAAACTACTAATGTGGATGCTATTATTACTCTAGGTTCTCTTATACAAGGCGAAACTAAACACTTCGATTTTGTTTGTCAGGGAGTTAGTAATGGAATCACTCAATTAAATACCAGCTTAGAAATTCCAGTTATTTTTGGAGTACTTACCGACAATACTATGCAACAAGCTATAGATCGTTCTGGTGGTAAACATGGCAACAAAGGAGTTGAATGTGCAATTGCAGCGATCAAGATGGCTTCAATAAATCAAATACTTAGAGCGGAGGATTAAAACATTCTAAATCTATTAAAGGCTATTATTCTTACGAATAGTAGCCTTTTTTTTTGTACTAAACCGAAAATCTTGATCGCTTAAAACCAATATACAAAAGCAGTGAAAATAGACCACACAAAAAGAACCCAACAAACATAGGGTAAGCAGAAACAGAAATAAAAGTCCCGATAAATCCGCCTATAGGCACTGCAAATAAAGTAGATATAAAGCCTGTAATAGCTGCTCCAATACCTGCAATATGACCAATTGGTTGTAGACTAATTGATTTTAGATTACCAAACAAGAAACCTAGAGACACAAATTGCAACACTAAGAAAGTAAGAAAGACCTCAATAGAAGGATTGCCTTGATTATAGAACACAATTAAATATACCATAGAGGAAAGGATATAACCGATTAGAGATATTTTAATCAATTGCTCCATTCCATATTTCATAACTAAACGTCCGTTTAGGAAAGTAGAAGCTCCGAAGGAAATTGCTAATCCTGCAAAAATGTAAGGAAACTCATCGACCAAACCATATTGGACTTGAAATATTTGCTGCGAAGAACTCAAATACAACATAAACGAACCCATTATAATACCCGAGATAGTGGTATAAACAAGACTCGATTTATACTTCAACAACTCAATAAAGCCGCTTACAAACAAGCGTCTAGTAAACGGAATTCTATTTTCCTCTGTTAGGGTTTCCTCCTGTCTATTAGAAAACCAAAGAGCTATAAGTACACAAAAAACTAATTGAAAATAAAAAATCGCTTTCCAAGAATACACCTCTAGAACATACATACCAAATGCAGGAGCTAGAGTGGGAACAATAATGAAAACAACGGTTACAAAAGACATAACACGAGCCATCTCATTCCCTTGAAAGGAATCTCTTATCATAGAATAACTTATAGTTCTTGGGGCAGACAAACCTAAACCTTGTAATATTCTTCCAAAAATCATCATCTCTAAAGAAGTAGAACACACACAGACAAAGCTAGCTGCAATAAAAATTAAAAAACCAAAATACACCAAAGGTTTACGACCAAAGCTATCAGATAAGGGTCCGAAAAGCAACTGACCAAAACCTAGACCTAAAAAAATCATGGTTATTAAAAGTTGGTTATCTCTTGGATTCTCAACTCCTATAACGGAACCAATAATAGACATGGCTGGTAAAATAGCATCTATTGCTAAAGCTGCCATAGCCATAAGTGAGGCCATTAAAGCAATAAATTCGAACGATGACTTTGATTTGATCATAGAGGTAATATTTATGCAATAGATAAAATAGTATAGTTGGTCGTTTGAAAACTAACTCCGGTTAAGGACTTAGAATTTAAAAACGCTTGGGCTAAGGGAGATACAGGTGAGATAATATATACTTGCTGATTGTTAAAATTTACTTTTCCTAAGCCTATAGCGATGTAAAACAAAGCTTTTTGAGTGCTTATAAGTGTTCCTGCCTGAATAGATGAATGTAAATTAACAGAAATCTGAGAGATCAATTGACTTTGTTTTTCGACAGCGATGTACTGCAGCCCTAATTTCTCTTGTTCTAAATGAATCATTGCCCTAGAAGTTTCGTGCTTATCACCAGCCGAACTTTTGGAGGCAGACTCCAAATCCTTTTTTCGTGCATCGATTTGCACTTTTAATAATGCTTTTTTTTCTTGAATTAAAGCTTGACAATAGCAGTGTAATTTTTCTTTATATTCTAGAGATAATTTCATGTTTCAAAGATGCCCTTTTTAAGCTAAAAGACAAAGCGTATAAATAATAAAGTATGATAAAAAATGAATAAAAATTTATCCAAACTAATGCCTTATATTTACGACTTAGCTATAAATTATGACATTTAAAGATCTCGGTATTATCGAACCAATCCTTAAAGCACTAGATGCTGAAGGATATACAAACCCAACACCTATTCAAGAACAATCGATTCCTATTTTACTAGATAGAAAAGATTTACTTGGGTGCGCACAAACAGGAACTGGAAAAACAGCAGCTTTTTCTATTCCAATCATACAACACATACATAATGACAGAGGTGAAAGCCCAGGAAGAAGAAAAGTACAAGCTCTTATAGTAACACCTACAAGAGAACTTGCAATTCAAATTGGAGAAAACTGTACCAAATACGGAAAGTTTGCAGGCGTAAACAACACCGTTATTTTTGGTGGTGTTAAGCAAAGCTCACAAACAAATGCACTTCGTAATGGTGTTGATATACTCGTTGCAACACCAGGTCGTCTTTTAGATTTGATGAATCAAGGTTATATATCTTTAAAAGATATAAAATACTGTGTTTTAGATGAGGCAGATCATATGTTAGATATGGGATTCATAAACGATATTAAAAAGGTGATTGCTGCACTTCCTAAGAACAGACAATCATTGTTTTTCTCGGCTACTATGCCACAATCTATTCTAAAGCTGTCTAAATCTATCTTAGGAGAACCAGAAAAGGTTACTATTAAACCAGAGCAAGCAACTGCAGAAAAAGTTGAACAAGCTCTTTATTATGTTAGTAAAAAGAGCAAAACAAATCTCTTGATTCATTTAATTCAAGAAAACGATATTGATTCTGTTTTGGTCTTTTCGAGAACTAAGCACGGAGCTAACAAAATTGTGAAGCAGTTAGATAAAGCTCAAATAAAAGCTGAAGCTATCCATGGGAACAAATCTCAGGGAGCTAGACAAAGAGCTTTAGAGAACTTTAAAAACAGAGAGATCAGAGTATTAATTGCTACAGATATTGCAGCCAGAGGTATTGATGTGAGCCAATTAGAATTGGTGATAAACTACGATCTTCCAAATATTCCAGAAACCTATGTTCACCGTATTGGTAGAACAGGTAGAGCCAGAAATTCTGGAGTTGCGATTTCTTTCTGTGATATTGAAGAAAGAGCATATTTAAGAGATATTCAGAAACTGATTGACCAAAAGATTCCTGTTGTTACAGTACATCCATATGCTGATGAAGTAGCGGAATTACCTACAAAAAAGGTACCTACTAGAGGTCAAAGAAACCATAGCAAACCACAATCAAATAGCGATTCTGGTTCGAGATCTAGAAAACCTAGCGATAGAAGAAGTTCATCAAATCGTTCTGATTCAAATTCAAGTGACAATAGAAACAAGCGTAGATAAGCTATACTATAAACTCTGAAAAAATCTTCAGGTAACTGAAACGATTAAACAGAAGATAAGTCATCCCCCCCGATACTGTATAAGTATTGGGGGTTTTAATTATAAATAACTTTTATAACTAACCATCTAGAAAAACGAAACATTAATCATTTAAGACATATAGTATTACGATATAAATAGTGGCTAACAGATGGTTATAATGCATAAAACACACTAAACAAAAGTACTTTCATACTAAAAGTAACATGTTTTATAGATTAATAGAGGGTGTTACCTTGTTTCAACTTCAGAATCTACGCAAGTTTTAAGAACTTTAGAATTAGCATTATTAATTATACTAGCGCTTAACTTAATACAAGAAATATACTTGCAAGACGTACTAGATAAAACGCTTAAAATATGCCCTCAAAATTTGGTAATTATAAATCCGTAATTGGTTGAATATATTAGGACCTAAAAGAATAATAGCATGAGGTAAATTTACTAATATAAAGACTTTCAATTACATAGAAATTCATCAAACAAAAAAGCTTGTAAAGGCTTAAATAAGTAGAATATCTTTAATATATTCGCAGCCGTTAACAACAAAAAAGCCGATGTAGCTCAGCTGGCTAGAGCAGCTGATTTGTAATCAGCAGGTCG